>NZ_JAGMUE010000059.1:0-18282 GCF_019049165.1 Streptomyces sp. AC627_RSS907 | reverse complement strand
TTGAGAGGGGGCTCAGGTGTATACCGCGGTATACGCATGCGGCTCGCCGAGCCCGGGGGTGGGGCGTCGGGTGCGGCGGCGCTTGAGAGGGGGCTCAGGTGTATACCGCGGTATACGCATGCGGCTCGCCGAGCCCGGGGGTGGGGCGTCGGGTGCGGCGACGCTTGAGAGGGGGCTCAGGTGTATACCGCGGTATACGCATGCGGCTCGCCGGACCCGGGGGCCGGGGCGTCGGGTGCGGCGGCGCTTGAGAGGGGGCTCAGGTGTATACCGCGGTATACGCACGCGGCTCGCCGAGCCCGGGGGCCGGGGCGTCGGGTGCGGCGGCGCTTGAGAGGGGGCTCAGGTGTATACCGCGGTATACGCACGCGGCTCCCCGAGCCCGGGGGCGCGGCGTCGGGTCCGGCGGCGCCTGAGGGCTCAGCGCGTATACCGCGGTATACACATCACCGGCTTCAGGGCGCGGCTCGCACAACGCGACTCGGCGGTACGAACCTCCAACCACCGGCAGATGTGAGGCGAGCCCCGGCCACAGACGCCCGGCGAGCCCCGCTCACCCCACCCGTGGCGCACGCACCACCGCGGCCGAGTTGAAACCGCCCCGCCCCCGCGCCAGCACCAGCGCCACCCGCAGCTCCGGCAGCTTCCGGGGGGCGCCGGTGACCAGGTCCAGCGGGCAGTCGTCCGCGACGCGTGTCGTACCGGTGGTCGGCGGCACCACCTGGTCGCGCAGGGCGAGCAGGGCCGCCGCCAGATCCAGCGACGACCCGCCGGCGCCCAGCCGCCCGGTCATCGTCTTGGGCACGGTGACCGGCACCCCGTACGGCCCGAACAGGGCACACAGCGCCCGGCTCTCGGCCAGGTCGGCGGCCCGTTCACCCGCGCCGTCCGCGAAGACCACGTCGACCTGGTCCGCGCTCACGCCGGCGTCGGTGAGGGCCAGTTCGGCGGCCTCCCGCAGCCGCGGCTGGTCCGGGCCGTCGAAGGTGGACGCGCAGCCGGCGACGACGCCGTAGCCGGTGACTCCTCGGCGCGCCGCCGACCGGGCGTCCTCCACGACCAGCAGCGCGCCGCCCTCGCCGACCACGTGACCGTCGGCCGCCGCCGCGAACGGCCGGTAGGCGCCCCCGGGTTCGACGGTCCGGCTCAGTCGGCCGTCCGCCAGGTGCGCGGCCCAGCCCCACGGGCACAGGGTCGAGTCGACCCCGCCGGTGACCATGAGGCGCGCGCCGTCACGGATCCGCCGCCGGGCCCGGGCGAGCGCGTCGATGCCGCCCGCCTGCTCGCTGACGATGCTGGAGCCCTGGCCCCGCAGCCGGTGCCGGATGGAGATCTGCGCGGGGGACGCCGCGTGGAAGGAGGCGAACGACTGGTACGCGCTGACGTACTGGGCGCCCTTGCTCCACAGCGCGGCCAGGCCCCGTTGCCCGAACTCGGCGCCGCCCGCGGAGCTGGCGGTGATCACCCCCGCCTGGTACCCGGTCAGCCCCTCCGGCTCCACCCCCGCCTCCTCCAAGGCCTCCTTGGCCGCGACGAGCGCGATGCGTGTGCTGCGGTCGGTGGAGGGCAGCAGCCTGCTGGGGATGTGCTCCTCGTCGACGAAGCCGGGGATCTCGCCCGCGATGCGCACGGGGTAGCCGGATGCGTCGAAGCGGGTGATGGGACCGAGGCCGCTGCGGCCGCGCAGTACCGCGTCCCACCAGGCCCGCGTCCCCAGGCCGTTGGGCGCGACGACACCGATGCCGGTGACCAGGGCCTCCGGGCGTTCCCGGTCCTGCGCCGGCCGGGCCGGTTCGGCGAACACCGTCCGTTCCCTCACGCCGCCTCCTCCAGTCGCGGCCGGGTAAGCACCGCGGCGGTGTGGAATCCTCCGAAGCCGCTGGCGACGGTGAGCACGGTGCTGGTGCGCTGCTCCCGCGCGAACAGCGGCGTGTAGTCCAGGTCGCAGGTGGGGTCGGGTTCGTGCAGGTTGGCCGTCGGCGGCACGGTGTCGTGCCGGATGGCCAGCGCGCTGGCCGCCAGGTCCAGGGCGCCGGCGGCACCCAGCGCGTGCCCGATCATCGACTTGATGGAGCTGACGGGCACCTGGTGGGCGTAGCCGCCCAGGCCCGCCTTGAACGCGTGCGTCTCGTGCCGGTCGTTGTGCCGGGTCCCGGCGCCGTGGGCGCTGACGTAGTCGATCTCCGCGGGGTTCAGCCGCGCTTGGTCGAGCGCGGCCCGGATGGCATCGGCCATCTCCTGTGCGCCCGGCCGCAGCCCCGTCATGTGGTGCGCGCTGCTGTGCGCGGCGACGCCGGACAACTCGGCGTACGGCTGGGCACCGCGCCGGCGGGCGTGTTCCAGTTCCTCCAGGACCAGGACGGCCGCGCCCTCGCCGAGCACGAATCCGTCGCGGGTGCGGTCGAAGGGACGGCTGGCCGTCGCCGGGTCGTCGTTGCGCGAGCTGGTGAGCCGGATGCGGTCGAAGCAGGCCATGGCGATGGGCGAGATGGGTGCCTCGGCGCCGCCGGCCACGATCACGTCGGCGCTGCCGTCCCGGATCAGGTCGGCGGCGTGGCCGATGGCGTCCAGGCCGGAGGTGCAGCCGCTGGAGACGAGGCCGACCGGCCCCTGCGCGCCGCAGTCGCGGGCGACGGCCGCCGCGAGTGAGCTGGGCACGAAGTAGTCGTAGAGGGAGTCGGCCGCCTCGGTGTGGTCGAGGGCCCAGGTGCTTCCGCAGTCGCTGAGGATCGCGTACTGGGTGGCCAGGCCGGTGGTGCAGCCGATCGCGCTGCCGAGGCTCACGCCGGTGCGCAGCGGGTCGCGGTCGAGGCGGTCGCCGACTCCGCTGTCGGCGACCGCCTCGCGCGCGGCGACCAGCGCGAACTGCGCGGCCCGGTCGAGTCGTTCGGTGTCGGCGAGGGTGAAGCCGTGCGCGGCGGGTTCGAAGTCGACCTCTGCGGCGATGCGCGAGCGGTAGTCGGAGGCGTCGAAGAGGGTGACCCTGCGGGTCGCGGTGCGGCCGACCGTCAGCAGGTCCCAGAAGCACTTGGTGCCCACCGCGCCCGGGGCGACGACTCCGATCCCGGTGATCACGACGCGTTTCACAGTTTGCCTCCCGTCGGCAGCGCGGCCACCTGGGCGCGGCAGGCCCGGCCGACGTGCTCGGCCAGGCTCGGGGAGCTCGCGAAGAAGTGCCCCCCGGCGACGGTGTGCAGTTCGGTCAGGTTGGTGGTCCACTGCTGCCAGTGCCGCAGCGCGGTGGGTGCGGCGAGCGGGTCGTCCCGGCCGGCGAAGACGATGACGGGGACGTCCACCGGTCCCCCGGTGACCGGGTCGAGGGCCGCGTTGCGCAGCGACGCGGCCAGCCGCAGGTCGTCGCGGAGCACGGGCAGGAAGGTGCGCCGCCACAGCCCGCCGGGGGACGCGGCTGCGCCCGGCGGCAACGAGCCGATGTGGTCGAGCAGCGGCAGCAGGTCCTCGTCGGGCAGGTCCGCGGCGTTGGCCAGGGCTGAGGTGGTGTGCGGGGGCGGGCAGGCGCCCACCGCCAGGAACAGCGGCGGCGTGCCCGCGTCGGCCAGGGCCCGGGTGAGCGAGTAGCCGACGAGGGCGCCCATGCTGTGGCCGTAGAGCGCGTACGGGCCGCGGCGCGCGGTCTCGAGCAGCCCCGGCAGCAGGTCGGCGAGCAGGTCGGCGTGCTTGGTCAGGCGTGGCTCGCGGCGCCGGCTGTCCCGGCCGGGCAGCGGCAGGGCGGCCACGTCGACGCCGGGACCGACCGCTGTGGACCAGCCCCGGTAACTCGCCACGCCCGCGCCCGCGTGGGCGAGGCAGTTGAGTGTGACCCGTGGGGCCCCCGCCTCGCGGGCCTGAGTGCGGGAAGCCATCCGTCGCCCTCCTCGTGAGTGGCCGTGTCCGGCGCGGTCCGGGGCCACGGCGTCTCGGCGCCGCGAGCAGGCACCACGCGGTGCCCGCTCGCGGCGCCGAGACGCCGTGGTGCGGACCTGTGACACCGAGCATCGCCCTGCGGGCTCGCGCGGCACTCGACTCGGCACCGACGCCGGTGGTCTCCCGTCCCATCGGCGTCCCGTGCACGGTGAGCCGGCGAACCGCCGGGTGATCACGCCGCGTACAGGTCGAACGTCGAGGTGCGACGCGGTCCCGCGGCGATGTCCAGACGCGGGTCGACGGCGAGCATCGCCTGGTGCAGCCGCTGCAACTGCGGTGAGGGTTCGACGCCGAGTTCGTCGATGAGCCGCTGGCGCAGTCTGCGGTACACGTCGAGCGCCGCGGCCTGCCGTCCGGAGCGGTACAGCGCCACCATCGCCTGCGAGTGCAGCCCCTCGTGCTGGGGGTGGCGGGCGATCAGATCGGTGAGCTCGGCGATGAGTTCGACGTGCCGGCCCAGCCTCAGGTCGGCGTCGATCCGGCGCTCGCGGGCGACCAGGCGGCTCTGTTCCAGCCGCATCGCCTCTATCTCCAGGATCGGTCCGACCCGTACGTCGACCAGAGCGGGGCCCTCCCACAGGTCGAGCGCCGCACGCAGCACCGTGGCCGCGCGCTCGTCCTCACCGTCCTCGAACGCCTGCCGTCCCTCGGTCACGAGCCGCTCGTACGTGAACGCGTCGACCGCCTCGGCGGGGATCTGCAGCAGATACCCGCCGTACCGGGTGGCGAGCACGTCCTTGGCCGACCCCGGGACGTCCGGCCCCATCGCGGTGCCCAGCAGACGGCGCAACTGGAGGATGTACGTCTGGAGCGTGGTCATGGAGCTCTGCGGCAGATCGGTGCCCCAGATCTCCTCCATCAGGGTGGGCACCGGCACGACCCGCCCGGGATACAGGGCGAGCAGGGCCAGGAGCTGCCGGGGCTTGCCGGCGGTGGGGACGACCGAGATTCCATTGAATTCGGCGTTCAACGCACCCAGGACTTTTATTTTCACGATTCCCTCCGCAACTTGTCAGGGCGGTTGGTTCTGAGCCGTTGATCGAGCCATTAGATACTGTCTCGTCGGACCTGCCCGTGTCATTCCCGCCACTCCGCGGCAAGAGGAACCGGACGTTTTCCTGATCAGCGCACGAGGGTGACTCAAGTAATTCTCGACCCATCCCGGAAGAAGGGACGTGACAGTGTGCTGATCTATCGCTGACGTACCGCCCGTGGACGGGGGTTTTCGCTTTGGAACACTGTTGTGAACGTATGGGTGCTGCTACTTTTCCAGCCATGGCGACGACATCGCAGAGCGCGACCGCCGACCATGGCGCAGATCCGCTCACCCGCGGGCTCCTCGAGCGTCTGGCGCTGCCCGACCGGCCGGACGAGGCCGGCCTGGCACCGGACCTGCCCTGGCCCCGGCTGCTGGCCGTGCTGAGCGCCTATCACCGGCGGGAGGTCCGGGTGGGATTTCCGGAACTGATGTCCGGCCGGATCTGAACGAACCGGGACCGCGAAGGCTGAAGAACCCTCGAGGATTCTTCCACACGGGTCGGCAGTCCGCTGGAGAATCCTGCGCCGGACACCACGGGCGGCTAGTGTCCGAGTGGAAGGAAGTGCATCTGCTATTCGTGAGGGAATACCAGGACCGTGATCCGGGTCTGCGGATGCGGAATCGGGTGCTTCCCGGGCAAGGGCGAGATGGAGTTTCGGATTCTTGGGTCCGTCCAGATCCACGACGAACGGGCCGATGTGCGGATCGTTCCCAGGGGTGCCAAGCAGCGCGCGCTGCTCGGCGCCCTGGTCGTGAAGGCCGACCAGGTCGTGCCCACCGAGCGCCTCGTGGACGAGCTGTGGGGCGAACGCCCCCCGGCCAACGCCGCCAACGCCCTGCAGGCCCATGTGGCGCGGCTGCGCCGCCTGCTGCCCGCGCCCGGCTCGGGCGCACCGCGCCACGAGTGGGTGGAGACCTCCCCGCTGGGCTATGTGCTGAGCCTGGGGCCCGCGACCACGGACGCACGGCGCTTCCACCACCTGGTCGCACGGGGGCGGGAACTCGCCGCCTCCACTCCGGGCCGTGCGGCCGACGTACTGCGCGAGGGCCTGACGCTGTGGCGCGGGCCGGCCCTGCAGGGCTGCGGCCAGGGGGCCATCTGTTCGGCCGAGGCCGCGCTGCTGGAGGAGAGCCGGCTGCTCGCCCTGGAGACGCTCTACGACGTCAGCCTGCGCGCGGACCGCTGCGCGGAGATCACCGGTGAGCTCGAGGAACTGGTCACCGTCCATCCGCTGCGCGAGCGGTTCCACGAGCAGCTGATGACGGCGCTGTACCGCTGCGGCCGCCGGGCCGAGGCACTGGGCACGTACGACAGGGCGCGCCGGCTGCTGGCCCGTGATCTGGGCATCGAACCGGGTCCGGTGCTGCGCGGCCGGATGGAGGCGATCCTGCGGCGGCCCGACCCCGTCGCGGACGGGACCGCACCGGTGGGGCCTGCGCCACCGCGGCCCGCCGCCCAGGGGGCGGCCGACGTCACCGGTGCGTGGCCGGCGGAGCGGCCGGAGGGGGATCTGCGGGCCCTGAGCGCGGAGTTGGCTCGGCTGCGCGGCCACGTGGAGCTGCTCCACCAGGAGCAGCGGGAGCTGTCCGAGCGGTTCGCCCGGCTCTCGGCACGTCATACGCCCGGCACCCGTGACGGGACGGGCCGGCTCAGCGGGTGACGAGCCGGCCGCTGCCGCCCGCGGAGACCGGGGTTTCGGGGCGGGCCATGAGGATGGACCGCTGGAGGCGGCTGAGCGCGGCGGACGGCTCCAGCCCCAGTTCGTGCACGAGTGTGCCGCGCAGCCGCTGGTAGACGTTGAGCGCCTCACCGCGCCGGCCCGAGCGGTGCAGGGCCAGCATGAACTGCCCGTGCAGGCTCTCGTGCATCCGGTACCGGTTGACCAGGACCGTCAGCTCCGACAGCAGCTCGCGGTGGCGTCCGAGCCGCAGGTCCGCCTCGATGCGCTGGTCGAGCGCGCACAGCCGGGCCTCCTCCAGCCGTTTGATCTCCGTGTCGATGCGGATGCCGGCCTGGATGTCGGTCAGGGCCTGCCCGTTCCACAGGGAGAGCGCGTCGGCCAGCCGACGGGCCGCGCCGGCGTAGTCCTCGGCGTCCATGGCCCGGTAGCCGACGCCCGCGCGCTGCTCGAACTCCCGGTAGTCGACGTGCCCCTGGCGCGTCTCCAGCCGGTAGCCGCCCGGGACGGTGGCCAGGATGTCCTTGGCGGTGCAGCGTTCGTTCACGTCGTGGGCCAGTGCCTCGGCGATCAGCTCGCGCAGCTGCAGGACGTAGGTCTGCAGCGTGGTCCGCGCGCTGCGTGGGGGGTTCTCCCCCCACAACTCGTCGATGAGCGCCGGTACAGGGACCACCTGGTCGGCGTTGAGTGCGAGCAGGGCCAGGACCTGGCGTGGTTTGGGCGCTGTCGGTACGACTGACACTCCGTGCTCGCGCACCGACAGCGCACCCAGCACTTCGATGTCCACGTTTCCCCCATGAGTTCAGGCCGCAGGCCGGTGGCCGGCCTGTGCATCTCCCGCCGACCGGGGACCGGTACGCGGCTGCAGTCTCGATAAAAAAACAGCGCAGTCGGTTTGTCAACGCGGGCCTGCCGCAGCGTCTCGGAACCGTCGTGATTCGGTCAAACACTCATCGAACATCTGCCCACACCCCTTTTCCGAGCAGGCATTCCTGCCCCGGGAGCCGCCGCGGATGCGCCACCGGCGAGCGGAATCGAGCCCTGTGCAGCATCAGGAGACTATGGCTGAAAACCTTCGGCAAGATCCTATGGGCGAGGCAAGGGCTCACAGAGGCAAGAAAAGGGCCCTTCCTCCAGGTATGACCGAATCATCCGCACAAGGAAGGGCTGCAAAACAGACCGAGCGGTTCTGAATTTATCGTGGCGAGGAGCCCCCCGCCTTCAGCTCACCGGTGAACGACACCGAGGCCAGCGCCGGCAGGAGCACCAGCCAGAACTGGGAGACCGTGCGCCGGGACAGCCACGCCGCGTCCCGGGTGCCGAGCACCTCGAAGCCCACGGTGGCGGCCACCACGGCGGACGCGACGCCCTCCCGTGTCACGGACTCACGCAGCTCGCCGCTGCGCCCCGCCCAGTCGACCATGTCCGTGACCCAGCTCTGCCAGCGCAGCCGCAGGTCGGTGCGCGGCACCCGGCCCGGCTCCCCGCTCAGCTCGAAACCCGCCCGCAGGACCGCGTCGTTCTGCAGTCCGCAGGCGAGTTCGTGGGTGGCGTCGACGAGGTGCTGGAGGATGCTGGGCGCCACCCTGTTCCTGCGGTCCATGATGGTCTGCAGTACGCAGGCGGCCGCGTCCTCGACCGCGTCCGCCAGCACCGCCTTGCTGGCGAAGTGGAAGTGCAGTGCGCCGTTGCTCACCCCGGCCCTCGAACTGATCACGGTGAGTGAGGCGGCGGCGAATCCCTCCCGGTGGAAGACCTCGGCCGCGGACCTGATGAGCGCTTCACGCGTGCGCACCGCACGTTCCTGTTTGACCATCAATTGCTCCGTCACTGCGGTGGGTTGCCGTGCTTCCTGGACGGCACGTCGGCGTGCTTGGTGCGGAGCATGGTCAGGGAGCGGATGAGCACCTCGCGGGTTTCGGCGGGGTCGATGACGTCGTCGACCAGTCCGCGCTCGGCCGCGTAGTAGGGGTGCATCAGCTCGGCCTTGTACTCCTTGACCATCTTCTGCCGCATGGCGTCGGGGTCCTCGGCGTCGGCGATCTGACGGCGGAAGATCACGTTGGCGGCGCCCTCGGCGCCCATCACGGCGATCTCGTTCGTCGGCCAGGCGTAGGTGAGGTCCGCGCCGATCGACTGGCTGTCCATGACGATGTAGGCACCTCCGTACGCCTTCCTGAGGATCAGCGAGATCCGCGGCACCGTAGCGTTGCAGTACGCGTACAGCAGCTTCGCGCCGTGCCGGATGATCCCGCCGTGCTCCTGGTCCACACCCGGCAAGAACCCCGGAACGTCCAAAAGGGTCACGATCGGAATGTTGAAGGCGTCGCACATCTGGACAAACCTGGCGCCCTTTTCGCTGGCCTCGATGTCGAGGACGCCGGCCAGGGCCTGCGGCTGGTTGGCGACGATGCCGACGACCTGACCGTTCAGGCGGGCCAGGGCGCAGATGATGTTGCGGGCCCAGCGCTCGTGGACCTCCAGGTACTCGCCGTCGTCGACGATCTCCTCGATGACCCTGGCCATGTCGTACGGGCGGTTGCCGTCCGCCGGGACCAGGTCCAGCAGCACCTCGGAGCGGCGGTTCTGCGGGTCGGAGCAGGGGGCGCAGGGCGGGTACTCGCGGTTGTTCTGCGGGAGGAGGGAGAGGAGGTAGCGGACCTCGGCGATGCAGGTCTCCTCGTCGTCGTAGGCGAAGTGCGCCACGCCGCTGGTCTCCGCGTGCACGTCCGCGCCGCCGAGCCCGTTCTGGCTGATCTCCTCACCGGTGACGGCCTTGACCACGTCCGGGCCGGTGATGAACATCTGCGAGGTGTCACGGACCATGAACACGAAGTCCGTCAGCGCCGGACTGTAGGCCGCCCCGCCCGCGCACGGGCCCAGCATCACGCTGATCTGCGGGATCACACCCGACGCCCTGGTGTTGCGCTGGAAGATGCCGCCATAGCCGGCCAGGGCGCTCACACCCTCCTGGATACGCGCGCCCGCCCCGTCGTTCAGCGACACCAGCGGCGCACCCGCCGCGATCGCCATGTCCATGATCTTGTGGATCTTCGTCGCGTGCGCCTCACCCAGCGCACCCCCGAAGATCCGGAAGTCATGCGCGTAGACGAAGACCGTACGGCCCTCCACCGTCCCCCAGCCGGTGACCACACCGTCCGTGTACGGCTTCTTCTCCTCCAGCCCGAAACCCGTCGCCCGGTGCCGCCGCAACTGCTCGACCTCACGGAACGAACCCGCGTCCAGCAGCAGCTCGATCCGCTCCCGCGCCGTCAGCTTGCCCTTGGCGTGCTGCGCCGCCGTCGCCTTCTCGCTCGGCCCCGCCAGCGCCTGCGCACGCACCCCGTGCAACTCGGCCGCCCGCCCGCGCGCGTCCGTCGGCTCCGCAAGGGTCGCCACTTGAGGAATGTCATTGAGTATCGTCACGATTCGTCCCTCCCTCATGGCGCGGCCCGATAGATGGCTTCACCGTAACAAACCATCCATGCGGTTTGTATAACGGGAGCTTGGCGCGCCCAGGAATTCAGCCATGGAAGATGCCGGCCTACCGCCAGCTGTAAGGGGACCGATAGGCCGTGGCGGACCGCTCGGGCTGCCACAGGGGGACGTCGGGACCTTCCTCCGCGCCCGCCTCGTCGCCCCACCGGGCCGACAGCGAGTACAGCACGACGGTGACCGCGGCCAGTTCCTCGTCACTGGCACATCCACGTTCGATCCGCAGCGCGGGCCCGGTGTTGTCCGGCTCGGCCATGTCCCCTCCTCTCGACGTTCGGCCACCGTCCGCCACCGCGCTACACAACCGCTCCAGTTCCGCTTGAGACTCGTCACGGCCACCTTCAAGATCAAAGGGGTTCCGTTTCGGACAAGGGGGCAGGATGCCGGGCGGAGGGCCGGTTTCCGGAAGGATTCCCTCCGAGACACACACGCCGGAGGACTGGATTCCCCTAGTAATCAAACCGGATGGTCTCTATCTTTCTTTGCGTCCGCCACCCGATGGCGGTGCGCTTCCGATAGGTCGATTCTCAGGGGGAGGAATGGCTACCAGCGCGTTTCCCGCAACACACCCGGCGACCAGCCAGGACCAGGAGCTGCCCGTCGAGACTCCGCGATTCGCACCCGGCCTGCTTCGCTACCCGAACCTCACGACAACCGTTCCCAAGGAGCTGGTGCACCGCGCGGCCGTCGCCGAGGTCATGCTCACCGACTGGGAGCGCGTCGACGAGACGCGCTTCAAGGTGGCCGCCCAGTGGCCCCGGGGGCACAGCTTCTTCACCCCGATCGACGGTCGGTACCACGACCCTCTCATCGCGGCCGAAACGATCCGCCAGGTCGGCTCCCTCCTCGGACATGCCGAGTTCGGCGTCCCCTTCGGCCACCACTACCTGCTGCACGACCTCAGCCTGCGTGTCCACCCGGAACACATGCTGATCCACCAGACGCCGGCCTCGCTCGATCTCGACGTGACGTGCCAGGACGTCAAGATGCGCGGTGGCAGGCTGGCCGCCCTTCGCTACGAGGCGGTCGTACGTCGCGACGGCCATACCGCCGCGACCGGCCTGTTCTCCTTCTCGTGCGTCTCCCCCGCCGTGTACCGGCGGGTGCGCCCCGCGCACGTTTTCAGAAGCGATCACCGTCCCCTGCCGCTGACGGCCCCCGCCGCGCCGCAGAGCGTGGGACGCATGTCCCCCGCCGACGTGGTGCTCTCCCCCGTCGGCGAACCGAACCGCTGGCAGCTGAGACTGGACACGCAGCACCCCGTGCTCTTCGACCACCCCGGCGACCACGTTCCGGGCATGGTGCTCCTCGAGGCGGCACGGCAGGCAGCGGCCGGGGCCCTGGGACGGACCTCACTGTTCCCGCTCGACCTCACCAGCGAACTCCTGCAGTACGCCGAGCTGGACATCCCGTGCCTGATCGAGGCCGACCCGCTGCCGCCCCAGGCCGACGGCCGGCGGGCCGTGCACGTGACGGGACGCCAGCAGGGCGCGCTCGTCTTCTCCTGCACCGTGACGGCCGCGGCGCACACCGGCTGACGTACCCGCGGCCCGCGGGCCCTCAGTCCCCGGAAAAACCGACCAAGTGGTCGGCGGCCCACTCCCGGAACGTCCGCGGAGGCCTGCCGACGACACCGGCGAAGGTTTCCGACACCTGAGCCTTCGCCCCCTCCCGCTGGCGCCTCGCACTGTGCAGCAGCGCCTCCACCACGGCCGGCGGATACCGCTCGCCCCACCGGGAACGAGCCCGCTCCGGCCCCAACTCCTCGAAGCGCAGGGGACGGCCCAGCAGATGTGCGAGCTGGGCCGTCCGTTCCGCCGCCGTGACGGCCTCGGGCCCGGTGAGGGTGTACGCGCGGCCGGCGTGCCCGGGGTCGGCGAGGGCGCGCACCGCCACCTCCGCGATGTCCCCGGGATCGACGCAGGCGTTGGGCGACTCGCCGTACAGGTCCCGCACGACGCCCTCGGCGCGGATGGCCGGCGCCCACGAAAGGGTGTTGGACATGAACGAGCGCGGTCGCAGCAGGGTCCAGGTCAGACCGGAGGCGAGCAGCAGTTCCTCGCTCTCCCGCTGCCAGCGGGTGATCAGGTCGTCGGCCGCCGGGTCCTCGACGGCGGCGGCGGACAGCTTGACCACGTGCCGTACCCCCGCCGCGCGAGCGGCCCGCAGAAAGCGCGCGTCCTGGTCGCCGGCGACCCGGGTCGTGACGAGGAACGCGCTGCGCACTCCACGCAACGCGGCGTCCAGCGACGACGGATCGTCGTAGTCCCCCCGCACGACCGTGACGTGATCGGCGCCCGTCACGCGCGCGGGGTCCCGCGTCAGCACCCGTACCTCCGTGCCGACCGGCAGCCGGCGCACGACCTCACGCCCCACGGTCCCGGTGGCACCTGTAACCAGAATCACCCGTCATCCCCCGCCCTGTGGCCAATCGTCGCCTGTCAGCCCCCGAAGTTACCGGCGAGCACCTGTTGGCTGCATGCCGGTTGACGTTAAAATACGAACTAGACGGTTTGTATGCGAAGCCTTCCGAGGGTTCGTCGGTTCAGCTGGAGGGCAGCATGGCGGCACAGGAGCGCGCTATCCGTACGCGCCAGAACATCATGCTGGCCGCGGCCACGGTCTTCAACGAGCGCGGGTACAAGGCGGCGACCATCGCCGACATCCTCTCCAAGGCCGGCGTGACCAAGGGAGCCCTGTACTTCCACTTCCCGTCGAAGGACGAGCTCGCCCAGGAGGTGCTCGCCGCGCAGAACCGGGACTTCACCGTGCCCGACCGGGCGTCCAAGACCCAGGAAGTCGTCGACGTCGTCATGCTGCACACCCACCGGCTGCAGAGCGACCCCATGGTGCGGGCGGCGGTGCGGCTGACCATGGACCAGCTCTCCACGGAACTCGACCGCACCGGGCCCTTCCGGCAGTGGAGCGACGTCACCCGCGAACGGCTGGAGAAGGCAGGGGCCCAGGGAGAGCTGCTGCCCCACGTCGTTCCCACCGAGACCGCGGACGTTCTCGTGGGCTCCTACGCGGGCGTCCAGTCCATGTCCCACGCGCTCAGCGAGTACCGGGACCTCCCGGTCCGGGCCAACGCCCTGCTGCGGCACCTGCTGCCCAGCATCGTGCTGCCCTCGGTCCTCGCCTCGGTGGACATCGCCGGGGACCGGGGCGCCAGGGTCCACGCCGAGTTGCTGGCCGCCTGACCGGACAGCGCCGGCCGGGGTACGAACTGCGGCCCCTCCGCGAAAAAAACAGGGCGACCGGTTCATTTTCGGCCTTCATTCCTCTCACCACGGCTCGAGCATCCCGTGCTGAAGTCGGCTCGCCGTGTCCACCTCACGGCAGGGCGCGAACCGCCGAACGAGGAGGAGGGGGCCGCCTTGCCCACTCGACGCACCGTGCTCAACGCAGCCATGGCCACGGTCGGCAGCGGCACGGTCACCGCAGCCGCGCTCACCCCGCTGCTGCGCCGGACCGAGGAGCGGGCCGCCCCCGCCACCGCGCTCGCCGCCGCGGCGCCGCCCGTGGAGAAGTTCCAACTCCCCATGCCCGTCCCGCCGGTACTCACCCCGTACTCCAGGCACGGCGGCACCGACCACTACCGGATCACGATGCGGCCCGCCCGGGCCGAGATCCTGCCCGGAGTCATGACGGACGTGCTGACCTATGACGGCCACTGATCCCAGCGGCGGTCCGCACGCGAAGGGATACATGAACGGCAGGGTGTACGACCACGAGCGCGTAGACGACCACATACGCCACGGGGCCAGCGAGGTGTGGACGGTGACGAACGCGGACAGGACCATCCCGCACAACCTGCATCTGCACCTGGTCCAGTTCCGGATCGCCTGACGGACCACACCGTCCGCGCCGGGTGGGAGCGCCTGCCGCGTACGCGCTCCCACCCGGCGTGTTCGCGCGGTGAGCCGCCCGCCCGGCCGACGTCGCTCTGCTCGCGCCCTGCCGGTCCACGACGCGGGGACGCGCACCCCTTGCTGCCGGAGCCCGGCATACACGGATCCACCGCCCGGGCCCAGACAACCAGAACAACGTGGCCGGGACCCGTACGGGGTTGCTGGAAACACACGCGCGCCTGGTCCGTCGACCGCGCCCGCGTGGTGGCGGGCTTTCGGTGGTACAGGTTCGAACGGGCGCGGAATTCTGCTCAAGAACGGATCCAGGAAACGGCATGTCGCCCGTGGCCGGAGTGTGTACCCGAGGACCGGCCTCCGCCCGACCCACAGGGTCGGTGGGGGGACCTCATGCCCGTCGCCGACCGTCAGGTACAAGCAAGAGAGCGGGTCGGCCTCATATGGCCGCTGACCTGCACAGACGTTCCGAACGGCCCAGTTCCGCGGAACTGCCAGGCAGTTCGACGGAACCGGGAGGCAGTTCCAGGGAACCGAGTGCCACGATCCTGAGGACTGCCTAGATTGACCTCAGAGCAATGAGTTGGGGCGGGTAAATTGGCCTTTCGATGACGCTGGGAGAGCAACCGAGCCGGTCCACGAGCCGAGTTGATTGACTTCCTGCTCATGTCCGTTAGGTTCATCAGGTCGGTATCGCAGCCGCTACCGATGCATGTCCGCCACCCAGCGCACGGAGGGGCCCGTTGGGAGCATTACGCAGACTGGTCGACGCCGATACGGGCGAGCCGGTCCCCTATGCGCCGTACGCCTTCTCGGGACGGCACACACAGGTGGACAAGGCGCGCGTCGAGGCGATCACCGAGTCCAAGGCGTTCACCCCCAGCCAGAAGTTCCTGGTCCTGTGGTGGATCGGCGTCTCTCCCGAGGGCATGGACCCGTTGCGCGCGACCGGGGCGGACATCGCCAGGCGTGTGGGTATGTCCACCGATGCCGTCGGAAAGATCAACAGGAAGCTGGTCAAGCACAGGATCCTGGTGGTGCGAGGACGCATCGGTAACTACAACCTTTACCGGATCAGCCCGTACATTGCCTTCCATGGAACGGGACTCGAACAGCGCGAAGCGGTGAAGACGTGCAACCCTCCGGACATCCCCGGCTTCAACGAAATGACCCCTGCCCGGTGGGAGGCGCAGTGACCAGTGAGGGCAAGCAGAAGAACCTGGACCTGCTGCAGGCGACGGCCGGCATGACCGCCAACCAGCGTCTGGTCGTCATGCTCTACGCGCTGCACCCGACCGACCGCGCCGGCGCGGTGGTGGAGACCGCGGCCAACCTCGCCGCGCTGGTGGGCATGTCCGCCCCCGTCTTCTCCCGCACCCGCAAGCAGGTCATCCAGTCCGGCTGGCTCGAGGAGTCCGACCGGCTCGCGCACATCCGCTACTACCGCCTCAGCCCCAAGGCCCTCGGCGAGAGCGTCGTCGTCCCCCTGCGCCGCGCAACGTGACACCGTCCCGGGGAACGGTCCTCATTAACGTGGCGTTAATGAGGACCGTTCCCCGGGACGCCTCGATTGCCGTAAGGCGCATGAGACCGCCCGCAGCGCACCGGATGCCGACCGCGGCCCCTGAACACCCGGCCCAGGCCCTCAACGGGGCTGCAGCCGCCCCCAGCGCGGCCAAGCAGGACCCCTTCCGTGACCGGCTGGCTACCGTGCTGCGGCGAAGCGCGCCAGATGCTCGTCACTGAGCCGCACACGCCGTGCGGCGAGTGCTTCTTTGATCTGCTCCACCCGGCTCGCGCCGACGAGTGAGTGGCGCAGCTGCAGGGCCGTCCACGGCTCCATGCCCCGGTCCCGCGCGAGCGACCGGGCACGCTCCCGCGCCAGGCGGTCTCCCTCCTTTCTGGGGGCCGTCATGGCCCGGTTGCAGGGGAGGACCAGCGTGGCGTCCAGGATGGGCGCCGTGGGAGCCGCCTTGGGCGGCGTGCTGACGCGTCGTGGCGTCCCTGGGTGCTTTGTCCATGTCTCAGCAGGTGCGGTGGTGCTGCTCAGGGCCGTGGGGAGCTCCTTCAGCGATGCGGTGCCGATGTGCAGCTTCGTTTGATTGTGCAGTACAAGGTGCTGAGTTGGTCGTCCTCGTGAAGGCGGCTCAAGATTCTTTTCAGCGCTCTGCCGACCTGTGCGTTCCCGCTCTCGGGAACCGTGCGCACAGGTCTGACCTTTGCTGCCCGCGTTACGCCCACTGAGCTGGTGACGAGCTGTTTGGCCCCGTACGAGGGACCTTTTGTCCACTCGGGCGGGGACCTTGGGTGCTGGCACTGACACCGGGAACGGAATCGGGGCAGCACTCGTGAAGAGTGCAGCGCCGATGTCCGTACGAGGGTGTCGGCCGGGTCAGCTGACTGCGTGCAGTGAACCGCGCCTCTTGGCGGCCGCGGCCTTCTTGGCAGCGGCGGCTGCGGCCCGCTTCTTGCGCTGCTCGGCGAGCTGGTCCTGGTAGGCGGCGACGGCCCGGTGGTAGTCCGCCACGTAGGTCTTGCTGTCCAGCCGGTCCGCCTTGGGCATTGCCTTGACGGCGTCCAGGGCGTCCTCGGGGGAGTTGTAGCCGGCGAGCATCGGGTTGATCTGGTACACGCCGTTGCGCACCTTCTTGACGAGCTTGGCCAGCTCCAGCTCCCGCAGTGCAGCGTTCACGCTGGGGCGGCTGAGCCCGAGCAGTTCACCAAGGGTGGCCTGGTCCATCGCGATGCGGCCGCCGGCCGCGCTGCGCGCCCGAAGCTTGAGCAGTGCCCGGTAGGCGGCGGGCGGCAGGTCCAGGTCGGCGAGAAGGCTGTCGGCGTTGGTCGCCGACCACTTCAAGGTACTCACTGGGCTGATCCCTCCTCCTGGCGCTGCGCACGGGCCAGTCGGCGTGCAGCGCGTTCTTCGGCCCGCTGCTTGCGCAGTTCCTCGATCGCCTTGCGCATGTGCTCCAGCGACGGGAACCGCACCAGCTTCGGCAGGCTCTCATCCTTGCGGATCTTCGCGATCGTCTTGTCCTGGTCGACCTGGACGTATTCGGCTTCGACCAGCTCGGTGCCCGGGATGAACTCAGCTACACGGTACGAGTAGGGCGGGTTGAACTGGTAGACACCGCGGCGCACCTTGAAGACGATGCCATGGCTCATGACCTCCTGCAGCGCCTCGTTGATCTTGCCTCGGTGCACGTCCAGGATCGTCGCCATCTCGTCCTGGGTCAGCCGGATCTGCCCGCCGGCCTTCTGGCAGGCGATCATCAGCAGAATCAGCCGCAGCGGCAGCGCCTCGCGGAAGTACTGCGCGATCAGGAAGAAGAACTCCAGCGAGTCCATGGAGAACGCCTTGGGGCGCTCCGGGGTGTCGTAGAACTCCATCGGCTTGCGCTCGCTGCTGAGGGACAGCTTCCGGCGGGGGTAGCGACGTGCCACCGAATCCAGGTCCTCGACCGGTTCAACCGGCTTGGACCAAGCCTGGATCTCCTCATCGACAAGGGGCAGCTCCGTACGACGTGGCGCGCGCTTCGGTGCGGGACGGCGGCGCTGTGGCTCGGGTGTCACGAGGCTGCTCTCCACTTCGCTGATCTTCGACGGGGAAAGTATGTCAGCCACGCCGACAGATATGTCGGCGTGGCTGACATACCGGCGTGTTGTGTCCCCCCAGGGGGGACACAACTCTCCCCAGGGTGTTCCTGCGGACCGGTCAACGGGACACTGTCGCGAATGTCGGCGTGGCTGACGTTTCGCGCCCGAAACTGTCGGCCTGGCTGACATTTAGCCGTCGATGTGTCTCCTGAGGAGGTACATATCGAGGGCGTTGTGTACCTCCAGGGGTGACACATCGTCGAATGTGCAAGCCGCTGACCTGCGGTTTCTTGATCTGGGTAAGTATTAGGTGGCTGAGGTCCACCCGCAGGCGCCGACCGGACCCGTCGTGGCGAAGGCGGCTTCGCCTGGGGCCCGTGGGTCCGCGCAGGCCGTAGGTGGCACCAGCGGCTTTGAGTCTCGGGTGGTGCTGGCCGTGACGAGACAAGCGGCAGCAAGGGCGTGGCTGGTGTCAAGGGTCAGCGGATCTGTGCAGAGGGTGTGGTTGCGCAGGTTGGTTGAGCACTGTGCAGATGCGGTGATCCTCGACAACGTGGTACGGAGATCGTGTGCCGGGAGCCAAGATCCTTTCCAGGTTCCATCCGCGTAGGCTTTTGAAGCACATGAGGCTGGCCCCTGCACAGTGGGATCTGACTCCCGGCCAGTCTGCAACTCTGACGGA
>NZ_JAGMUE010000546.1:0-564 GCF_019049165.1 Streptomyces sp. AC627_RSS907 | reverse complement strand
GGGCAGCACCGGGTACAGCAGGCCCAGCACCTTCATCCACAGCTTGGGCGCCACCAGGGCGCTCACCACGCCGCACCACAGCGACCAGCCGACGTGCAGCGAGGGCATCGCCGCGTACTGGTTGGAGAGCTTGGTCAGCGCGCCGAAGTCCGGGTCGTTGAGGTCCTGCGGGCCGTGCGCCGTGTCGATGTAGCCCATGTCCATCAGGCGCGGCGGCGCCAGCGGGTACAGCCAGAAGCCGAACAGCGCGAGCAGCGTGGCGAAGGCCAGCGGGGTGCGCGCCCAGCGGTAGGTGGCGGGGCGGCATACGTACAGCCAGGCAAGGAGCGACAGCGGGACCAGGAAGTGGAAGGTCGAGTAGTAGTAGTTCATGCTCGCTTCGAGCCACGGGGTGTCGGCCACGAAGTGGTTGAACCAGTACTCCACGTCGATGTGCAGCCAGCTCTCGATGCTGAGGATCTGCCGGCCGTGCCCCTCCGCCAGGCTCCGCTCGTCCGGCGCGTGGGCGCGGATGAACGAGTAGCCCCAGTAGCCGACGCGGATGAGCATCAGCTCCAGGACCAG
>NZ_JAGMUE010000545.1:0-559 GCF_019049165.1 Streptomyces sp. AC627_RSS907 | reverse complement strand
CGCCGGAGCCGGTCACTCCGCTGCGCTTCGTTTCTCGGTTGTCTCCAACAGAGCCTACGGAAGCAGAGCCCGTGACCGGGCGGCGGCTGTTGTTCGGCCGCTGTGTAATCGGCCCTGCGGTCTGGCTCGTGTCCGAGCCGGGGCCCTGTCCTGCCGAGACAACATCTTCGCACTTGTTCGCGGACGGCGGGACGCCGGGCCGGTCCGTGAGGTGGTGGAAAGCACCACGTACGGCCCGAATCCCGGGCGGGCGCGGCGCTCGGCGCCGTTCGTACCGGCGAGTAGATCGCTGTGAGCGAACGCGCCACGGCCCCGCGCGCGCACGCGCGGGGCCGTTGGTCACGCTCCGGAGTGGGCCGCGTTCATCCGGGGGTCGGCTGCTCGACTGCTCAGGTGGTGGACGCCCGAGGCGGGCGACCGAGCCCCCGGATCACGCGGCGCCGGGCGCTCAGCCCAGGTCGCCCGCCGCGGTGCGCTCGGCGAGCCGCACCAGGGTGCGCACCGCCGAACCCGTGCCGCCCTTGTGCGTGTAGCCGTACGGCGCGCCCTCGTGGAAGGC
>NZ_JAGMUE010000544.1:0-861 GCF_019049165.1 Streptomyces sp. AC627_RSS907 | reverse complement strand
CGGATGCTTGCCTCGGGCCCGAACATCGTCGGCGGCGTGAACCCGCCCACGGCCGCCACAACCGTTGACTTCGACGGCACCGAGGTGCCGGTGTTCGGCGGCGTGAAGGAGGCCATCGAGGCCACCGGCGCCGACGTCACGGTCATCTTCGTCCCGGAGAAGTTCACCAAGGACGCGGTCATCGAGGCGATCGACGCCGAGATCCCGCTGGCCGTCGTGATCACCGAGGGCATCGCCGTCCACGACACCGCCAACTTCTGGGCGTACGCGGGCAGCAAGGGCAACAAGACGCGCATCATCGGCCCGAACTGCCCCGGCCTGATCACCCCCGGTCAGTCGAACGCCGGCATCATCCCGGCCGACATCACCAAGCCGGGCCGCATCGGCCTCGTGTCCAAGTCCGGCACCCTGACGTACCAGATGATGTACGAGCTGCGCGACATCGGCTTCTCGTCCTGCGTCGGCATCGGCGGTGACCCGATCATCGGCACCACGCACATCGACGCGCTCGCCGCGTTCGAGGCCGACCCCGACACCGACCTGATCGTCATGATCGGCGAGATCGGTGGCGACGCCGAGGAGCGGGCCGCGGACTTCATCAAGGCCAACGTCACCAAGCCGGTCGTCGGCTACGTGGCGGGCTTCACCGCGCCCGAGGGCAAGACCATGGGCCACGCCGGCGCCATCGTCTCCGGCTCCTCCGGCACGGCGCAGGCCAAGCAGGAGGCCCTGGAGGCCGCGGGCGTGAAGGTCGGCAAGACGCCGTCCGAGACGGCCCGCCTGGCCCGCGAGGTCCTCGCCGGCTGACACGGTCGCTCAGCACGCGGTCCCGCCGGGCCGGCCGACCAGGCCGCCCGGGAC
>NZ_JAGMUE010000543.1:0-579 GCF_019049165.1 Streptomyces sp. AC627_RSS907 | reverse complement strand
GCGTACACGATCCCGGTCGCCGTCTTCATCACCCTGGTGTGGCTGCTGCACCACCGCGCCGCCGAGTTGCGTAACCCGGCCGACGTGATCCACCCGCTGGCCGTGCTCGCCATCCTGGCCAGCACCTTCGCGCCCGCCCCGGCCCCGGTCCTGGTCACCGGGGTCCTGGCGGCGCTCCTCATCGCCGCCACCCTCGTCCTGTCCGCCCGCAGCCCCACCCGCTCCCCCACCTGACCAGCGACGACGGGCGCTCAGTGGCCGCCCTTCGGCTCGAAACAGCCACCCTCCGCATACAGCCCGTTGACGCCGACGTGGTAGTTGGTGGGCTGGGTGTACGCCGTGACGCAGGCGTCGTCACCCACGTACAGCGCGACCCTGGCACCCTCGGGGGCGCCGTGCTGGCCGGCCTCCCCGCCCGTGTCCAACCCGGACACGATCAGCGTCCCGTCGCCCGACTCGCCGCCCGCGTCCTGGCTCCGGTAGCCGAGTCCGAGCAGGGCCGCGCGCACCCGCTCGGGGTCCCACACCTTCGCCTTCCAGAGCCGCGCGATGACGGGCTCGACGCGGACGGCCTCCACC
>NZ_JAGMUE010000542.1:0-554 GCF_019049165.1 Streptomyces sp. AC627_RSS907 | reverse complement strand
GTGCAGGAGCGCCGCCGTGCGGGCTTGGTCCGAGCCGTCGCCGCCGACCGCCGGGGAGCGGACGTAGCGGGGGAACATCGAGGCCGCGACCGTGATCGGCCCGATCGCCAGGATCGCTGCCAAGACGTGCACGGACAGCAGGAATTTCGTCACCGCGGAGCCCTTCTGGGTTGGCTGCCAATAGGTTGGCTGTCGGACTATAGGTAGCACGTTCGCACGCCCTTTGGGTAGGCTGCCTAACCATGAAGGCGAGCGCGGTACGCGGGCATCTGGACGGGCTCTTGCTGTCCGTACTGGAATCCGGCCCGCTGCACGGATACGCGGTCATCACCGCGGTACAGGAACGCAGCAACGGGGTCCTGGAGCTGCGCAAGGGCACGATCTACCCGGCGTTGAACAAGCTGGAGCGGCTCGGGCTGCTGCGCAGCGTCTGGGAGTCCGAGGGCGAGCGGCGACGGCGGTGTTACGAACTCACCGACGCCGGCCGGCGCAGCCTGGCGACCGAGCGGTCGGTGTGGCGCGAGTTCACCACCGCGATCGGCGCCGTGTTGGAG
>NZ_JAGMUE010000541.1:0-565 GCF_019049165.1 Streptomyces sp. AC627_RSS907 | reverse complement strand
ACGCCGGACAGGCCGAGCGTCGCGTCGTACGCCTTCTTCCAGTCGCCGTTCTTCTGGTGTGCCTCGATGGCGTCGTCGAGCGCGAGGCGCAGCGCGTTGTCGCTCCTGGGTACGCCGATGCCGTACGGCTCCTTGGAGAACGGCCGTCCCGCCAGCTTGAGTTCGTCGGGCACCTTGGCGGCGTAGCCCATCAGGATCGTGTCGTCGGTGGTCACCGCGTCCACCTGGTAGGTCAGGAGGTTGTCGACGCAGATCGAGTACGCGTCGTAGGAGACCGGGTCGGCCTTGGGGTAGTCGGCCTCGATGCGCTGGAGCGGCGTCGAGCCGGCGGCCGAGCACACCTTCCTGCCCGCCAGGTCGTCCGGCCCGTGGATGTCGTCCTCCTCGTCGCGCACCAGCAGCGACTGTCCGGCCTCGTAGTACGGGCCGGCGAAGCCGACCTGGCGCTTGCGCAGGTCGTTGATGGTGTAGGTGCCGACGTAGTAGTCGATCTGGCCGTTCTGCAACGCCGTCTCGCGGTTGGCGGAGGCGACGGTGCGGAAGCTGACACGCCGCGGGTCGAAGC
>NZ_JAGMUE010000540.1:0-744 GCF_019049165.1 Streptomyces sp. AC627_RSS907 | reverse complement strand
CCCGGGGCTCAGCCCGGCCAGCACGAACACGACGTCGTCGGAGCGGGTCGCGGCGCCCTGCCAGTGCTCGGCGACGGCCGCCGTGTTCGCGTCGTTCTCCACCAGCACCGGGCAGCGGAACGAGCGGCGCAGCCGGTCGCCCAGCGGCAGCCCGGTCCAGCCGGGCAGCGCGGTGCTCAGCGCCACGTTGCCCTCGGCGTCCACGATGCCGGGGCTGCCCACGCCGACCGCCCGCAGCGAACTGCGGGCCACGCCCGCGCGCTTCAGCAGGTCGGCCACGGCCCCGCGCAGCCGCTCCAGCCGTTCGTCGGCCGAGGCCGCCACGGTGACCTCCCGTGCCACCGAGCCGAGCAGTCGGCCGTCGAGGTCGGACAGGAGCGCCGAGACGCGGTGCGGGCCGATCTCGATGCCGCACAGATGCCCCGCCTCCGCGCGGAAGCGGAACCTGCGCGCCGGGCGTCCCTGCCGGCGGGCCTCGCCCTCCTCGGCGGGCGTCTCCACCACCAGACCGCTGTCCGTCAGCCCCTCGACCACTCCCTCGACCGTCGGGCGCGAAAGCCCGGTGACTCGAACCAGATCCGTGAGGGTCGCGGACTCCACGGTCCGCAGCGCGTGCAGCACCACGGCGGAGTTGATCCGCCGCAGCAGTGACGGGTCCCCGCCGGTGAGCCGCCCCAATCCGGCCTCCCTACCTGTGCGTGTCTGCCGGATCGTATCTGTTGCCGCCCCTCCCGGCGACATCCC
>NZ_JAGMUE010000539.1:0-13551 GCF_019049165.1 Streptomyces sp. AC627_RSS907 | reverse complement strand
CGTCCGGACGCGGTGGTGGGGCATTCACAGGGCGAGATCGCCGCCGCGGTGGTGGCGGGCGCGCTGTCACTGGAGGACGGTGCACGGGTGGTCGCCCTGAGAAGCCGGGCGATCACGGCACTGACGGGCCGTGGGGGCATGGTGTCGGTACCACTGCCGGCGGACGAGGTACGCACCCTGCTGCCGGAGGGCGTGTCAGTGGCAGCGGTGAACGGTCCGTCGTCCGTGGTGGTAGCAGGTGATCCCGCCGGCCTGGAGACCGTGCTGGCATCGGTGGAACGGGCCCGGCCGGTCCCGGTCGACTACGCCTCACACTCGACGCACGTGGAGGAGATCCGCGAGGAGATCCTGGACGTGCTCGCGCCGGTGTCCCCGCGCAGCGGTGAGATCCCCTTCTACTCCACGGTGACCGGCGGGCTGCTGGACACCGCGGCCCTCGACGCCGAGTACTGGTACCGCAACCTGCGCCGGACCGTGGAGCTGGAGACCACGGTCCGCGCGCTCGGCGCGGCGGGACACGACGTCTTCGTCGAGGTCAGCCCGCACCCGGTGCTGACCTCGGCGATCGAGGAGACGGCCACCGGGATCGTGACCGGCACGCTGCGCCGGGACGCCGGCGGCTGGGACCGGTTCCTGCTCTCCCTCGCCGAGCTCCACGTGGCCGGCGTGCTCGTCGACTGGAGCGTGGCCTTCCCCGGCGCCCGCCGGGTCGCACTGCCCACCTACGCCTTCCAGCACAAGCGGTACTGGCTGGACCCGGCCATCGAGCACATCGGCGGCGCTGCCGACGGCCACCCGCTGATCGGCCGGGCGCAGCCCGTCGCCGACAGCGGCACCCTGCTGCACACCGGCCGCCTGTCACTGCGCACCCACCCGTGGCTGGCCGACCACGCCGTCGGCGGCATCGTGGTGGTGCCCGGCGCGGCCCTGGTGGAGACCGTGCTGCACGCCGGCCGGGAACTCGGCTGCGGTCTGCTGGAAGAGCTGACGGTGGAGACCCCGCTCGTGCTCGAACCGGCCGAGCCGCTCACCGTCCAGCTGTCCGTGGAGGGTCCCGACACGGCGGGGCGGCGCCCGTTCGCCGTCCACTCCACGTCCGGCGAGGGACCCTGGACCCGGCACGCCACCGGATGGCTCGCGCCCGCCGGGGACACGGCCGTGGCGCCGGACGACGCCCCGTGGCCGCCGGCCGGCGCACAACCGGTGCGCATCGACGACCTCTACGGCACCTTCGCCGAGGGCGGCATCGAGTACGGCCCCGCATTTCAGGGGCTGACCGCCGCCTGGCGCCTGGACGGACGGATCTACGCGGAGGTGGCCCTGCCCGAGCAGCAGCGGTCCGGCCTGCGGGGGTTCGGCGTCCACCCGGCGCTCCTCGACGCCGCGCTGCAGACCGTCGGCCTGACCCGCGACGGGGACGAGGGCGGGCCCGTCCTGCCCTTCTCCTTCGGCGGTGTCGCCCTGCACGGGGAGCCCGGCGGCGACCTGCGGGTCGAGACCACGGTGCGGGGCGAGAACGAGGTGTCCGTCCGCGCGAGTGACCGCGGCGGTCGGCCCGTGCTCACGGTGGACTCCCTCACGCTGCGCCGCCTCACCGGCCTGGCCCGCCACGACTCGCTGTACCACGTCGCCTGGGCGCCCCGCCCGCTGCCGCAGGCGGTGGAGCGCCCCGACACCGTGATCCGCGTCGAGCCGGGCGCGCCGACCGCGGAGGCGGCCCACGAGGCCGCCCGCCGGATGCTCACCCGGCTCCAGGAGTGGCTGGCCGCCGGCCACCCCGACGGCGCCCGCCTGGTCGTCGTCACCCGTGGCGCCATCGCCACGGGTCACGACGAGGACGTGACCGACCTGGCCGGCTCCCCGGTGTGGGGACTGCTCAGGTCCGCCCAGTCGGAGAACCCGGGTGCCTTCGTCCTCGTCGACACCGACGAGGAGAGCGAGCACCTGCTGGATGCCGCACTCGCCTGCGACGAACCCCAGATGGCGCTGCGCGGCGGCGAACTGCGCGTGCCCCGGCTGCACCGGTCCGCCCACGAGAGCACCGAGCGTGAGTTCGACCGGGACGGCACCGTCCTCGTCACCGGCAGCGCCGACGGGCTGGCCGGCCTGGTGGTGCGCCACCTCGCCACCGAGCACGGCGCCCGCCGGATCGTCCTGGCCAGTCGGCGCGGTCCGGGAGCCGAGGAGATCCAGCGGCTGGGCGCGGACCTCGAAGCCGAGATCGTCGGCGCCGCCTGCGACATGGCCGACCGGGACGCCGTGGCCGAGTTGCTGGCGTCCGTACCGGAGCAGGCGCCGCTGACCGCGGTCGTGCACACCGCGGCCGTGCTCTCCGACGGCGTGCTCACCTCGCTCACCCCCGAGCAGGTCGACACCGCGCTGCGGCCCAAGGTCGACGCCGCGCTCAACCTGCACGAGCTGACGCGCGACCTCGGGCTGCGCGAGTTCGTCCTGTTCTCCTCGGTCGCCGGTGTCCTGGGCGCCCCCGGCCAGGGCAACTACGCGGCGGCCAACGCCTTCCTCGACGCCCTGGCGCACCACCGGCGCGCCCGGGGCCTGCCCGCCCAGTCCCTCGCCTGGGGCCTGTGGGAGCACAGCAGCGGCCTCACCCAGAACCTGGACGAGACCGACGTGGCGCGGATCTCGCGCGGGGGGGTGGTGCCGTTCGACACCGGGCAGGGCCTGGCGATCATGGACCTGGCGCGGGGTACGGACGCGCCCGCGCTGGTCCCGGCGACCCTCGCGGCCGCCGCACTGGAGGCCGCGCCCGAGGACGCCCCGGTCCTGCTCAGGGACCTTGTGCGGGTTCCGGCCCGGCGTTCCGGCGCGGCGCCCGAGCGGCGCGGCGCCGACGAGCTGCGCAGCAGCCTCGCCGGCCTGGACGAGGAGGGCGGCGACGCCCTGCTCGGCGAGATCGTGCGCGGCCACCTCGCCACCGTGCTCGGTCACGCCTCGGCCGACGACATCGACGGGACCGCCGCCTTCCTCGAACTGGGCCTGGACTCGCTCACCGCCGTCGAGCTGCGCAACCGGTTGGCCTCGGTCACCGGGCTGCGGCTGCGCCCCACCGTCGCCTTCGACTGCTCTACTCCCCGGGAGCTGGCGCGGTTTCTCCGCACCGAGCTGCTGGCCGCGCCCGCGGCCGGGCCGTCGGAACCACCGGTCTCCGCCCGGCGTGCCGGACCGCTGGACGCGGCCGGCGAACTGTTCCGGTACGCCGCGGAGCAGGGCCGGCTGAAGACGGGCGTGAAGATGCTGCACCAGGCCGCCCAGCTGCGGCCCATGTTCACGGCGGTGGAGGGCCGCGAGGGCATACCCGGTCCGCTGCGGCTGGCCACCGGCCCCAAGCGGCCGAGGATCATCTGCCTCTCCGCGTTCGTCGCCCTGGGCGGCGCCCACCAGTTCGTCCGGTTCGCCTCGTTCTTCGGCGAGGAGTACGACGTCGCGGCGCTGGACGTGCCCGGCTTCCAGAACGACGAGCCGCTCGCCGCGGACGCGGAGGCGCTGGCCGATGTGTACGGTGACATGATCGCCGAACTGGTCGGTGACGACCCGTTCGTCCTGCTGGGATCCTCCTCCGGCGGCGTGCTCGCGCACGCGACCGGCGAGCGGATGAGCCGGCGCGGCATCGCCCCGGCCGGTGTGGTGGTCATCGACGGCTACCCGATGACCAGCCCGCACATCAACCGGGTGCAGGACCAGCTGCTCAAGGGCATGTTCGAGCGCGAGGAGCGGTTCGTCAGCCTGGACGGCACCCGCCTGACGGCCATGGGCTGGTACTGCGGTATGTACGAGTTCTGGGAGCCGCGCGCGGTGGAGACACCGACACTGCTGCTGCGGGCCACCGTCCCGCTGGAGGGCATGACGGACGACCCGTCGAGCGAGGAGTGGCGCGCCGAGTGGCCCGCCACCAAGGTGCTGGACGTGCCCGGTGACCACTTCACGGTCATGGAGGACCACCTGCAGACGACCACGCAGGCCGTCAAGGACTGGCTGGCGAGCCTCTGACGTGTGGGGCCCGCACGTCCGGGCGGGCCCCCGCACCGCGATCCACCCTCGACGCCGCCCCAGCGCGGTCGAGGCGCTGTTCCCCCCTTTTTTTCCGCGGCCGGGCTGCCGTGTCCGGCACACGATGTATGGAGGTTTCCATGGCACTGGGTTACTTGCTCGGCGGAGGCGTAGGCACCGAGCCGCACGGCGTCGAGCTGCACCGCGCGTTCCCCGTGATGCAGCGGCTGTACGCGCAGATAGCCGAGTGGACCGGCCTGACCGTCGGCCAGATCCTGGAGGAGGACCTGCCGGAGGGCCAGGAGGAGCGGCAGAGCGTCGGCTCCATCAGGGAGACCGCGCTCGCCGTGGCCGTGCACGACATCCTCGCCGAGCAGGGTGTGCACCCCTCCGTGCTGGGCGGTCTGAGCCTGGGCGCCATGACCAGCAGCTGTCTGGCCGGCGCCCTCACCCGCCGGGAGTTGTTCGGTCTGCTCCGCAGCACCCGCCTCTGCCCCGACCCTGACCCCTCGGACCCGGCGCACGCCCTCGCCATCGCGGCCGTCCCGGCAGGGCAGAGCGTCGAGGCGTTCGTCGGCGGCTTCGAGGACGTGTACGTCGCCGGTGACATGGGCGACACCGCCGACGGCGCGCTGCGCATCTACATGCTGGGCGGCCTGCACGAGCCCATGGCCGCACTGGCGGGCTCGCTGCCCGAGGGCCTGGTGACCCTGATGCCGGGCCGGGGCATCGCCCAGCACACCCCGCTGCGCGCCCCGTACCAGACGTTCATCGAGCCCCACATCGACGCCATCGGGTTCGCCGCGCCCAAGCTGCCGGTGCTGTCCTGCCTGGACCGCAGGCAGCTGGCCTCGGGCGACGACGTGCGGGACCTGTTCGAGCGCAACCCCACCACCCCGATCAGCCTGCCGTACGTGTACGAGGGCATGCACGAGCTGGGCGTCCAGTTCGGTGTGGTGGTCGGCCCCGCGATCCCGGCCGGACTGTTGCGCCTTCCCTTCCCCGTGGTCCACGTCGAGCAGCCGGAGCACGTCGAGAAGGTCGTCTCCAGCGTCTTCGAGCTCGGCATCGAGTACCCCGAGGAGGGACTCGCGCCGTGCTGAACGCGGGACTGTCCCCGGCCGACTGCGACAAGCTCGTCGACGGCTGGCTGAGCACGGACCTGGACGAGTGGACCCGGCGGGTGGTCCGGCGTCACTTCGACCCCGAGACCGGCAGCCCCTACTGGCTGGAGCGGGCGAAGGAGCTGTCGTTCGACCCGCGTGACCTCACACGTCATGCGGAGCTGACCGAGTTCGGGCCGTTCGACCTGGACGTGCTGCGCACGCGCGACCCGCGTGACTTCGTCCCGCTGGCCGTGCCTCGTCCGCTCACCGGCCGGGTGTGGGACTCGGGCGGCACCACGGGCGCGCCGTGTCGCGTCTTCTACACCTCGGAGATGATCGTCCACCGGGGTGTGTGGCGCCGCTGGTCGTTCACGACCGAGGGCTTCGAGCCGCACCGTACCTGGCTCCAGGCGACACCCACCGGGCCACACCTGATCGGCAACGGCGTCTGGGAGGCCGGGGACCTGCACCAAGGGGTCGTGTACGCGATCGACATGGACCCCCGCTGGGTGAAGCGGCTGCTGCGCACCGCGCGCATGCCCGTCGCGCGGGACTACACCGAGCACCTGCTCGACCAGATCCTGGGGGTGCTGGAAACCCGGGAGGTGGACTACCTCAACACCACCCCGGCGCTGGTGGTGGCGCTGATCCGGCGGGCCCCCGAGCGGGTCGCGGCGCTGCGCGGCGTCCGGCTGAGCGGTACCCATCTGGTTCCCTCGGTCTACCGGCGGATCGTCAAGGCGCTGGACGGTGGTCTCTGCGGCCTGAGCTACGGCAACACCTTCGGCAACGCGGCCGGTCTGCCGGTGGAGAAGGACGGTGAGGTCATGCCGTACCTGCCCAACTTCCCGCAGGTGACGATGGCGGTCGTCGACAAGACCGACCCGATGACCGTGGTGCCCTACGGCTCGGTGGGCCGGGTCCGGCTGACCGTGCTGCACGACGACCTGTTCCTGCCCAACGTGCTGGAGCGGGACGAGGCGATGCGGTACGACACCGGCGACCGCTTCCCCACCGACGGTGTCGCCAACGTGCGCCCGCTGGAGACGGCCGGCACCGCGGTCGAGGGGCTTTACTGAACTGCTGTCGCCCGCGTCTTCCGATGCGGGCGGCAGCAGGCCTTGCGCACCGTCCGGCGGATCTGCCTCCTGGGCCATTCCTGCCGTGAGGTCGCTCCCCGGGAGTGGACACCGGGTTTCACGCGGCGAGTGGCAGAGTACGTGATGTGATCATTCGTTGTTCGAATTCGACCGGGGTGAGGTAGCCGAGCGAGGAGTGTCGGCGGCGTCGTGCAAGGCGGCGGGCTGCTCCGATGATGTGCGTCCACGGCGGCGTCGGCTTCGGCACGACCGTCGCGGTCGACACCGCGCCTGCGCCGATCCCGGGTGGTCCGCCGGGATCCGCGTCGGCGCCTCCGTCTTCCTGCCGTCGGCCGGGGTCAGGCGGCGGTGCGGGATGCCGAGCGGTTGACCTCGTCCCGGAAGGCCAGCCAGTCGAGCACGGGGGCGGTGTCGAAGGCCGGGCCGGGCGAGACCAGTTGGAAGAGCCTGATGCCGACGTCGAGCAGGCCCTGACCGACCTCGTCGGGGCCCTGTCGGAAGACCCTGGCCGAGCGCTCGATCTCCCCGGGGTCGCGGCCGATCCGGGCGCACCAGGGTCCGGGCGATCGCTATCCGCTGTCGTTCGCCGCCGGACATCAGTGCTCCGCCCTCGCCGACCTGGACGTCGAGGCCGAGGTCGGTGCGGT
The DNA here is from genome assembly GCF_019049165.1 of Streptomyces sp. AC627_RSS907. NCBI lineage: Bacteria > Bacillati > Actinomycetota > Actinomycetes > Kitasatosporales > Streptomycetaceae > Streptomyces > Streptomyces sp. AC627_RSS907. The sequence continues at coordinate 6,690 of NZ_JAGMUE010000539.1, read as the reverse complement.
GGGTCAGGTGGCCGAGGTCGACGAAGCGCAGTGCCTCCTCCATCCGCGCGTCGGTCGCGTCCGGGGCGGCCAGCAGCAGGTTCTCCCGCAGGGTGCCGGCCAGCACGGGGGCCTCCTGCTCGACGTAACCCAGTTGTCCCCGCAGGAGGTCCCGGGGCAGGTCGCGGATGTCGACGCCGCCCATCCGCACGGCGCCCGAGTCCACGTCGTAGAACCGTTCGACCCGTTGCAGCAGCGTGGACTTCCCCGCGCCGGAGGGGCCGACCAGGGCCGTGCGGCTGCCGTGGCCGACGGTGGACGGGATCATGTGGTCGGGGAGGGTGCGGGTGAGGTGCTCGCGCAGTTCACCGACCGCCGGGCCGCCGCTTCCCGCCGCTTCCGGGGCGGCGGGCGGCGCTTCGGCCGTGACGGGCACGTAGTAGGCGACCAGCCGGGGTCCGCCGGGGCGGTCCTCGCGGGGTGAGCAGGGACTGGGTGCGGCGCAGGCCCGGTTCCACTCCGGTGCCGTCGGCCCGGCCCCGCAGGGGGAGGGTGTTGATGAACAGGCCGAGTCCGCGTTCGGCCCCGCTGCCGCCCTGGGTCCGTCCGAACAGCACCGTTCCGAACACCACGTCGTCCTGGCCGGTGCCCCGGGCCAGTACCAGCCCCCAGGCCAGGTGGAACAGGGCGGCGGTGGACACCCCGGCCCGGCGGGCCTGTGGGACATTCGGCGGGGTGCACCGGCGGGCGTGACAGTCGGTGGTGAAGTCGGCCCGGGGCGCGGTGCTGGTCTTTCGACCGGCCCGTTTCCCCGGAGCCGCTTCCCGAACCGGGCATGCGACTTGGCACCGCACCCGGCTCTCCACAAGCCCCGGAGGGGTTCGTGGTGGTTGTTCTCATCCCGTGGCGTCCCAGAGAGTGGGAATCGTCAGGCCCCGGTAGCGGTAGCGCGTGGTGCCTCCGGCGTTCTCGCTGCGGTCTAGGGTGCCAGGGCCGCGCCAGTCCAGGCACAAAGCGGTGGCGTCGTCTCTCACGTGGCCGTTGCAGGCGTCGGTGACCGCGGTGACCATGGCGCGCACGACTTCGCGAGGGTCCTCGGTGGCGGTGTCGCGGAGGATGCCGGGCAGGTCGACGGCTTCTGCTTGGCGTTCTTGCATGCCGTCGGTGTAGAGCACGAGGCGGTCGCCGGGGCGCAGGTCGATGTCCTGTACCTGGTAGGCGCCCTGCATGGGGACGCCGAAGGGGAGATCGATGTGCAGCGGGATCTCGTCGACGGTGCCCTCGCGCAGCCGCAGGGGCCACAGGTGGCCGGCGTTGACGAGCTGAGCGCCGGTCCCGTCCAGTGCGATGCGCAGGATCTGGCCGGTGGCGAAGGCCCGTCGGCCGTGATCGAGGAGGGCCTGGTGGGTCTGGCGGGCCTGCTCGGCAAGGCCGGTGCCGGCGCGGCGGGCACCGCGGGAGGCGTTGACCAGGAGAGTGGCCATGAGGGAGGCGTCGACGTCGTGGCCCATGGCGTCGGTGATCGACAGATGCAGGGTGTCCTCGTCGAGGCTGTAGTCGTAGGTGTCACCGGCGATGTCGGAGGCCGGGACCAGCGCGCCGGCAAGGGTGAACTCGACTGCTTCGCAGGAGGGGGCTGACGGCAGGAGCTGGCGCTGGATCTCCGCCGCCAGGGTGACCGTGGCGGTGCGGTTGCCCCAGTAGTAGAGGTCGGTGAAGCGGCGGTCGGTGACGATGATGTACGCCAGAGCGTGCGCGGCCTCTGCGATCTGCTCCAGCACGTCCTGTGTGACGTGAGTGAGGCGAAGCTCCAAAACCCCGATCGCGTCACCCCGGTTGGTGACCGGGGCGAGCACCCGCTGCCCCTGCGCTCCCTCCGGCACTTGCACCAGTTTCTGAGTGCGCAAGACCTCGCCGTAGACACTGCCCGCCAGGGAGACCTGATCGGCGCCGCGCTCCTGAGGTGTCGCCCTCTCCTCGTGAATCCGCAGCAGGCGCCGACCGACGACGTCGACGAACAGAAACGACACGTAATGTGCATCGAACCGCTCGCGCAGATTGTGCGCTACGACATCGAGCGAGCGCGCCGGCGCGGCATCCTCCGCCGCCGCCAGCACCTCGGCCAGTCCGAGCCGGTCACGTTCCACATCAGTCTCCTCACCTTACCGACCCTCCTTCCCACCGCTGCCCTGGAAATCACAGCAGCGACACACGTCCCAACCTGCAGGCACTGGGTGAAATCTTCCATCAGGGTGCGGGAGCCGGGAACAGCGGCGAGGAACAGTTGCTCTTTGGATCCGAAGCGCCGCATGGCCAGGCCGTGTGTGACGCCCGCCCGGCGCGCGGCCTCGCCGATGGCGGCCCGGCGCTCCTCGGGTGCACGCCTGAGCTTCACCGGCGATGCGGCACCCCGGCCGGTCACGGGGGGGTCCGCGCGCACGGTGCTGACTCAATTGCACCAAGCGTACATACGGTCACTATCTTACTGACCGTATGGTCACCTAAAGCAGGGATACATCGCCCCACAGAGGGACTAGTACTGCAACGGTGCTTGTTCTGAGTGTTGGGCAGTTTTCAGGGTCTGTGTCCACGGCGTTTGAAGTGGCTGAGCCGAGCTTGATACTGCCGTCTGCGGCGCCACGTCGACCAGTGCAGGATGTGGTCGGCCGGGGTGGGCCGGCGGTTGGTGAGTCGGGTGATCAGGCGTCGGATCTCGGCGAGGCTGCGGTGGATGAACTGGGAGGATCCGTTTCTGCTTTGTCCGCGTCCAGCTGTCGGGCGCGCAGGACGGTCAGGCAGGCGTGGGCGGCCATGGCCAGGGTCATGTGGCGGTGCCGGCCGGGACAGCGGCGGACCTGGTAGTCGTCCAGGCCGCACTCCTGCTTCGCGGTCTGGAAGCATTCCTCCACCGCCCAGCGGCTGCCCGCGACGCGGATCAGCTCGTCCAGCGTGGTGCCGGCGGGGCAGTAGGGGATGTAGTAGGAGATCTCGTCCGGGCGGCTGACGCTGCGGCGGGCGAGGACCCAGTGCCGGCGGTCCTCGCGGTGCCAGGGCCGCACCTCGACGCGGGCCCAGTCGTAGATCCGCCGGCCGTGGGCTCCCTCACCGCAGGAACGGCGTTTCCACTTCTGCCGCGGCAGGCTGGGAAACAGGTCGTGGACGGGATGGTCGAGTGCCCAGCGGGTGACGACCGTGTCGTGGCGGGTGGTGGCCATGACGTGGAAGACGTCCGCCTGCTCCAGCCCGTAGCGCCGGCCTTTGCTGAAGCCGTAGGCGGCGTCCGCCGTGACCCACCGGAACGGGACCTTGTCGGCGATGGCCCTGCGGACCATCGTCTTGGCCATGGCCACCTTCGTGGCGAAGGCGACACTGTCGTCGATGCCGGCCCGGCGGCAGCGTTCCCGGTCGTCCGTCCAGGAGGTGGGCAGATACAACCTGCGGTCGATCAGGGTGCGTCCGCGGCTGGTGGCGTAGGTGAGGAACACGCCGATCTGGCTGTTCTCGGTGCGTCCGGCGGTACCGGAGCACTGCCTTTGCACGCCGGCCGAGCGGATGCCCTTCTTCAGGAACCCGGTGTCGTCGACGATCAGGACGGCATCTGGGTCTCCGAGGTGTTCGACGACGTAGTCGCCTACGTCGTCCAGGACCTCGTCGGCATCCCACTCGATGCGGTTCAGCAGCCGCTGGATGCGATCGGGCCCCGCGTGCCCGGCCTCCTCCGCCAGCGTCCAGCCGTTCTTCCGCTCCAGCGGCGCGACCAGCCCCCGCATGTAGGCAAGCGCTGACTGACGCGGCTCCTCCCGGTTGAACCGGTGCACGAACCGCTCATGCACTGCGTCGAGTTCACCCGCCCACAACCTGACATCAGCAAGGCCCCCACCCATGACCACATCAACGACCGAGCTGGCCAGCAGTCACGACAAGCACCGTTGCAGTACTAGGCCCAGATCCTTCCCCGACATTAATGACCGCCTGGACATTAAAGGTCCTCGCCTGTATGGTCTTTAATGACCGAACGGTCACTAGCGAGGAACCCCTCGTCCATCACTGCATGTCCTCGGTCACTGTCTGCTCCTCCTGACTAGAAAGAAGTCCAGTCATGAACCCCGAGCCCCTCTCCCCCGCCAACACCACCGTCGTCCTGGTGGACTATGCCGTCGGATTCGCGAATCTCCTGCGCTCCCACAACCTCACCGAGCACATCAACAACGTCGTGGGTCTGGCGAAGACCGCGAAGTGGTACGGCAGCGGGCTGGTGGTGACCAACGGCGAGTCCAGCAAGCCGTCCGGCCCGCTCTACCCGGAACTGCTCGAGGCCCTCGGTGACCAGCCGGTCATCGAGCGCGCGGTCGACTTCAACTCCTTCCTCGACGAGTCCTTCGCCGATGCGGTGCGGGCGGAAGGCCGACCGAACCTGGTCATCGGCGGCATCGCCACCGACGGCTGCGTCCTGCAGACCGCGCTGGGCGGACTGCGCGAGGGCTACAACGTGCACGTGGTGGTCGACGCCTCCGCCAGCCTCTCGCGCGAAGCCCACGACGCCGCGGTGCAGCGCATGGCCCAGGCCGGCATCACCCCGGTGACCTGGTTCTCCCTGGCCGCCGAATTCCAGCTCGACCCCACCTTCCACAATGCTCCGCACCGCCTGCGCCTGATGCAGGAGAACGTGCCGGCCATGGGCATGAGCGCCCGCTCCTTCCTCAACGCCGTCGAGCTGGGCAAGCGCGCCACCACGGCCTCCTGATCCACCCTCAGGAGGCCTCCGGCCGCCTCCGGTGCCCCCGGCCCGGGGGCACCGCCCGGTCTCGCGCAGAAGGGGATGCCGTCCGGTACCGTTTCCGCGAGTGACACGCAGGGGAACCACCGCTGCCCGGACGGACCATCGGCGCCGAACCCTGGTGGGCAGCATCAGCGAGCCCGGCTGCTGCTCCAGGACGGCACCTTCAAAAGGCGAAGTTCCAACGCCTGAAGAGCCTGCCCGAGGCGGTCAAGTCCGTCTGACCGCCTCACGCGGATGGCGGCCCCTGAACGAGCCGGTGTGCCCTCACACCCCGGTAACTGCTGGCCCGTTGCCCGCGAGCTCAGCCTGGCAGGCACGGCTCACGTTGCCTGCGTAGCGCGACACCTTCAACTGGGCACCGATGTCCGGCTGGCGCGCCATTCGGGTGCTTCCGCTGTGTCGGTGAACTCCAGGAGGTGCTGGCCGGCCAGGCGCTGCAGTGCGGCACGGACTTCGGCGGGCGTGGTGTAGAAGAACTCACGTCGTGGGTTGACGCGGTTGACTCGGCGATCCTCGAACTCCTGGTGCAGCCGCCGCTCCAGCCCCACCGCGTCCTCGCTGAAGATCAGCGCGTGTACGTCGAAGCGGAACGGGACGGAGGCGTCACCGAGTTCGTTGACCCGGTCCATGGGATCCAGCCGCCGGGTCAGCCCGATCTTGACCATGCGCTCCCCGAAGGCACCAATGTTGGAAATCACGTACACATAGCCGGCACGAATGTTCGCCTCGCGTGCGTCCACCGCCCGCAAGTCGTCGCCGAGCTGCTGAAGCTTCTCCTCCAGCTCGGCAATACCGGCCGGGTCACCGGTCCCGGCGCGCAGCCGTCGCAGCGCGCTCTCGTAGTGGCTGCGTTCCTTCTCCAGACGCTGACGCTCGCGTTCAATCTCCCGCTGCAGCCGCTCCTCCTCCCGCTGGCGGGCCCGCAGTTCCCGCTGCTCCTCCTTCTCTGCCTCCTTTCGGGCCAGGTGGTCGGCGGTCAGCTCAAGCTCCTGGACCCGCAGGCGGTGGTAGTCGTCGCTGATGCGGATGTGCATCGTGGCGCCCAGCCGCGCGATCGACTCGCGTGTCTTGCCCAGCCGGTCGATGAGCGAGGACAGGCGGTGCGGTTTCATACCGCGAACCGCGTTGTCGGCCTCCGCGTTGTAGGCACGGAGCATCAACTTGGAGAAGTCCCGCACCATTTTTCGGCCCTGGGCGAGGGAACCGTTGACGGTCCAGTCCTGTGCGGCCAGGACGGCGCGATTGTCCCGCGCCAACTGCTTGTACCGGGTTTTCAACTCCTCCAACCGCCCGGCATACGCCACCGCATCAGCCAGGGGATGCCGGTATTCGTAGATACCGGCATCCTGCAGCATCCGGACCTCATCGATGATCACCAGCTCCGCCTCAGCCGCGGCCACCCGCTGCCGTGCCTGCGCCGCCTCCTGCCCCAACACCTGTACCTGGCCGCGCACCTCGACCAACGACTGCGCGGCCCGCTCCGCCGCGTGCTCCACCTTCGCGTCCAGCACCCCGTCGATCCGCTGCAGTTCCGCCACCTTCTCGGCGTGCGCCTGCCGCAGCCGCTCCTGCTCCGCGACAATCATTGCGCTGTCGGCGCCCATCAGGCTGGCGAGCTGCTCCGTCAGCTGGTCCACCTGCGCCTGCAACCCTCGCATGCGCTCGTCACAACGCGCGAGTTCGCCGGCGAGACGCTCGGCCTCCGCCTCGGCCTGCTTCCGCCTCCGGCCGAAGAGTCCCACCGGGCTAGTCCCAATGCCGGTGACTTAGTTTGTGTCTTGTCGGGTGATGGTCGTGGTGTCCGGTGCGGGTGGTGTCCGGTTGCGGTGCTCGGCCCGTTTGAGTGGCCAGTTCGACATCTTGCGTTTGATCATTCTGGGGCAGGTCCGATGACGGCGTGCGGGCAGCAGGCGTTCGATGATCTCAGCCAG
>NZ_JAGMUE010000538.1:0-636 GCF_019049165.1 Streptomyces sp. AC627_RSS907 | reverse complement strand
GTCCCTGCGGGGCGCCGTGCGGCGGCCCCGCGGCCGGACCCGGCTGCGGGCTCTGACTCTGACTCGCGGCGAGTGTGCGGCTGCGCACCCGGTACAGACCGGTGTCGAGGTCGTCGGCCTTCTCCAGGTGCACCTTGATGGTGCCCATGAAGGTGTAGCGCTGCTGCTGGGCGTAGTCGCGGACCATGCCGGACAACTCGTCACCGAGCTGTCCCGAGTACGGGCTGAGCCGCTCGAAGTCCGGCGCGCTCAGCTCGACGATGAAGTCATTGGGGACGACGGTGCGGTCGCGGTTCCAGATGGTGGCGTTGTTGTCGCACTCACGCTGGAGCGCCCCCGCGATCTCGACCGGCTGGACTTCGGACTTGAACACCTTGGCGAAGGTGCCGTTCACGAGACCTTCGAGACGCTGCTCGAAGCGCTTCAGTACTCCCACGGGGCACCTCCTTCCTTAGTCTTCCTCGGTCGTGTCGTCTTGATACTGCTTACTGATCGTATCCACGCGTCGGGAAATCGGCTGGTTCCCCTTCCTGGCCCGGTGCGAGGAGTGTCACCCCTCACAGCGGAGTCTCCCCCTTCACCGGGATCGTAGATGTGCCCCAGAGCTAGTGTCCCGCAACTGAGCGGGTCCCCGGG
>NZ_JAGMUE010000058.1:0-31801 GCF_019049165.1 Streptomyces sp. AC627_RSS907 | reverse complement strand
GATCGGCATGGGCGACAACATCTGGCTCGGCGACCGCGACGCGGTACGCACACCGATGCAGTGGACCCCGGACCGCAACGCCGGCTTCTCGTCGTCCGACCCCGGACGCCTGTTCCTGCCCACGATCATGGACCCGGTCTACGGCTACCAGGTGACCAACGTCGAGGCATCCATGGCCTCGCCCTCCTCCCTGCTGCACTGGACCCGCCGCATGATCGAGATCCGCAAGCAGAACATCGCCTTCGGTCTCGGCTCGTACACCGAACTGCCCTCCACCAACCCCGCGGTACTGGCCTTCCTGCGCGAACACGAGGACGACCTGGTGCTGTGCGTCCACAACTTCTCCCGCTTCGCACAGCCCACCGAACTCGACCTGAGCGCCTTCGAGGGCCGCCACCCCGTCGAACTGTTCGGCGGAGTCCGCTTCCCCGCGGTGGGCGCACTGCCGTACCTGCTGACCCTCGGTGGCCACGGCTTCTACTGGTTCCGGCTCACCCGAGTCGCATCCCGCATCGGCCGCCGCGTTTGAGCGTGGGTCGAGGAAAGGACGCGTCACCATGCCGAAGACCGCACCCCTGCGCCCGAGACCCGCACGTCTCGCCGAGCCGATGGCGTCGCTCGCCGGACTGCTGCGGGAGTGGCTGCCGAGACAGCGCTGGTTCGCGGGCAAGGACCGGCCCGTGGCCGAGCTCGGCCTGCTGTCGATGACCGAGCTGTTCCCGGGCTGTCTGCACCTCCTGGTGCACACCGGGCACGGCCCCGGGCCGGCCCCCGGCATCGGGCCCTCGGCCGGTGACTGCTACCAGTTGCTGCTCGGCGTGCGCGAGCAACCGTCGCCGCGCCTCGGGCGAGCGCTCATCGGGCAGGTGCAGGACGGCCCGCTGGCCGGCCGGACGGTCTACGACGCGTTGCACGACCCCCGCACGGCCCAGCTGCTCCTGGAACGGCTGCGCCGCCCCGGCAAGGCGGGACCGCTGCGCTTCGAGTGCGACCCGTCACGGCCGGTGCCCGGCGGACTCGCCCCCCGGATCCTGGACACCGAGCAGTCCAACTCCTCGCTGGTGTACGGCGACGAGTTCATCCTCAAGGTGTTCCGGCGCATCCAGCCCGGCGTCAACCCCGACCTGGAGGTGCCGAGCGCGTTGGCCCGGCAGGGCTGCGGCCGGGTGCCCGCTCCGGTGGCGTGGCTGCGGACCACCCACCCCTACGCGGCGACGCTCGGCGTGCTCCAGCCGTTCCTGCACGACGCCACCGACGGCTGGGCCCTCGCCCTGGACGCGCTGTCCGCCGGGGACGACTTCACCGTGCAGGCCCACGAGCTGGGGCGGGCGATGGCCGAGGTGCACCTCGCGCTGGCCTCGGCCTTCCCGGCCGGTGCCCCGGGCGAGAACGGCCGCACGGCGGCGGCGATGACCGAGCGGCTGACCGCCGCCGCGCACTGCGTACCGGCGCTGCAGCCCTTCGTCCCGGGTCTGCGGGCGGCCTTCGCCGCCCTGTCCACCTGCGACTCCGGGCCGCCCGCCCAGCGCATCCACGGCGATCTGCACCTGGGGCAGGTGCTGCGGGCCGGCCGGGACTGGTTCGTCATCGACTTCGAGGGCGAGCCGTCCCGCCCGCTGGCCGAACGGCGCAGCGCCCACTCGCCCGTGCGGGACATCGCGGGCATGCTGCGCTCCTTCGACTACGCCGCCCGGCAGCGCCGCCCGTGGCGCCCCGAGTGGGCGCGCCGCTGCCGGGAGGCCTTCTGCGCGGGCTACGCCGACCGCGCCGGGTGGGACCCCCGTAAGAAGCACGGTCTGCTGCGCGCCTACGAGACGGACCGCGCCGTGTATGAGGTGCTGTACGAGGCCCGGCACCGACCCGACTGGCTTCCCGTACCCATGGCGGCGATCGAACGACTCGCCGTGAGAGGAGACTGACCCGTGGCCCTCCGCGACACCTCGCTCCCCGAGCCGTCCGGTCCCGTCCCGCGCTCCCCCGGGGCGTGCGGGGCCGCACCGCCGCTGGATCCGACCGACCGAGGGCGCCTGCTGGCGGGCGCCCACCACGACCCGCACGCCCTGCTCGGCGCCCATCCGTTCCCCGGCGGCGTCGCCTTCAGGGCGCTGCGCCCCTTCGCCCGCGAGGTGAGCGTGGTCGTCGACGGCGAGCGCCACCCTCTGGTGTCGGAGGAGGACGGCCTCTTCTCCGGTGTCCTGCCGCTGACGGAGATCCCCGCGTACACGCTCGTCGTGAAGTACGACGAGGGCGAGCACGAGGTGGACGACCCGTACCGCTTCCTGCCCGCCCTCGGCGAACTCGACCTGCATCTGATCAGTGAGGGCCGGCACGAGCAGCTGTGGCGGGCGCTGGGCGCGGAGCCGATGACGCACGAGGGCGTCACCGGCACCCGGTTCACGGTGTGGGCGCCGAACGCCCAGGGGGTGCGGCTCGCCGCGGACTTCACCCACTGGGACGGCACGGCGTTCCCGATGCGCTCCCTCGGCTCGTCCGGCGTGTGGGAGCTGTTCCTGCCGGGCGTCGGCGAGGGCACCCGGTACAAGTTCGAGATCCACTCCCGCTACGGCCACCGCTTCCTCAAGGCCGACCCGATGGCGCGCCGCGCGGAGGAGCCGCCGAACACCGCGTCCGTGGTGACGGCGTCGCACTACGAGTGGGGCGACGCCGAGTGGATGCGGACCCGCGCCGACATCCCCCCGCACGAGGCGCCGTTCTCGGTGTACGAGGTGCACCTGCCGTCCTGGCGGCCGGGTCTCACCTACCGCGAGCTGGCCGACGTGCTCCCCGCGTACGTGCGGGACCTGGGCTTCACCCACGTCGAGCTGATGCCGGTCGCCGAGCACCCCTACGGCCCCTCCTGGGGTTACCAGGTCACCGGTTTCTACGCGCCCACGGCCCGCCTCGGCGACCCCGACGACTTCCGGTACCTGGTCGACGCCCTGCACCGGGCGGGCCTCGGCGTGATCATGGACTGGGTGCCGGCGCACTTCCCGAAGGACGACTGGGCGCTGGCCCGCTTCGACGGGGACCCGTTGTACGAGCCCGGGGACGACCGGCGGGCGGAGCACCCGGACTGGGGGACGTACACCTTCGACTTCGCGCGGACCGAGGTGCGCAACTTCCTCGTGGCGAACGCGGTGTACTGGTGCGAGGAGTTCCACATCGACGGGCTGCGGGTCGACGCGGTCGCCTCGATGCTCTACCTGGACTACTCGCGCGACTCGGGCCAGTGGGAGCCCAACGTCCACGGCGGCCGGGAGGACCTGGCGGCCATGGCGTTCCTCCAGGAGATGAACGCGACCGTCTACCGGCGGTGCCCCGGTGTGGTGACGATCGCGGAGGAGTCGACCGCCTGGGGCGGGGTGACCCGGCCCACCGACTCCGGCGGTCTCGGCTTCGGCCTGAAGTGGAACATGGGCTGGATGCACGACTCGCTGGAGTACATCGCCCACGAGCCGGTGCACCGCAAGTACCACCACCACGAGATGACGTTCTCCATGGTGTACGCCTACAGCGAGAACTTCGTCCTGCCCATCTCGCACGACGAGGTCGTGCACGGCAAGCAGGCGCTGGTGTCGAAGATGCCGGGCGACTGGTGGCAGCGGCGGGCGAACGTGCGCGCCTACCTCGGATTCATGTGGGCCCATCCCGGCAAGCAGTTGCTGTTCATGGGGCAGGAGTTCGCCCAGGGCGCGGAGTGGTCGGAGAAGCAGGGTCCCGAGTGGTGGCTGCTCGACGAGGGGTACCACTCGGCGGGCGACCACCGGGGCGTACAAGACCTGGTCCGTGACCTCAACACCCGCTACGTGCGGACCCCGGCACTGTGGCAGCGCGACACCGATCCGGCGGGCTTCCGGTGGGTCGCCGTGGACGCGGCCGAGGACAACGTCTTCGCGTTCCTGCGGTTCGCCGCGGACGGCGCTCCCCTGCTCGCGGTGTCGAACTTCTCGCCGGTGGTCCGGCACGGGTACGGGCTCGCCGTCCCCGACGACGTCACCGCCTGGCAGGAGGTCCTCAACACCGACGCCGAGGGGTACGGCGGCAGCGGCGTGACCAACCCCGACCCGGTCAAGCCGGAGGACGGGAGCATCCGGATCACGCTGCCCCCGCTGGCGACGGTGTGGCTGATGCCGTACGCCCCGTGAGGCGCGGCGGCGCGACCAGGTGTCCGAACGCCCTCCCGGGGGCAGTCGGGGTCCTACGACGGGGAAGGCCCCGTCGTCGTCGCGGCCGGGCCCACAGAAAGGCGGCACCACGTGCGCACCGTCGGAGTGGAGGAGGAGCTCCTCCTGGTCGACCCCGAGACCGGCGAGCCGAGGGCGATGTCCGCCGCCGTGCTCGCCCGGGCCGCCCTGGTCGATGACCGGCAGGACGTGTTCGAGAAGGAGCTGCACGAGCAGATGCTCGAGTTCGCCACGCATCCGCAGGCGGACATGGAGCGGCTGCACGCGGAGATCGTCCGCTGCCGTGAGGAGGCCGGCCGGCACGCCGCCGGGAGCGGGTGCGCCGTCGCCGCGCTCGCCACCTCCCCGCTGCCGGTCAGTCCCTCCATCGGCGTGAACCGCCGCTACCAGTGGATGGCCGACCAGTACGGCGTCGTGGTCCACGAGCAGCTGGTCCTGGGCTGCCACGTGCACGTTTCGGTCGAGTCCGACGAGGAGGGCGTCGCGGTGATCGACCGGGTGCGGCCCTGGCTGCCGGTGCTGGCCGCGCTGAGCGCGAACTCACCGTTCTGGCAGGGCAAGGACTCCTCGTACAGCAGCTACCGCAGCCGGGTCTGGCAGCGCTGGCCCTCGGCCGGTCCGACGGAGCTGTTCGGGTCGGCGGAGACCTATCACCGGCGGGTCGCGGACATGCTCGCCACCGGCACGATCCTCGACGAGGGGATGATCTACTTCGATGTCCGGCTGTCCCGGCGGTATCCGACGGTCGAGTTCCGGGTCGCGGACGTCTGCCTGGACGCCGGGACCGCCGTCCTCCTCGCCACCCTGGCCCGCGCCCTGGTCGGGACGGCCGCCCGGGAGTGGCGGGAGGGCGGGGAACCCGCCGGGCACAGTGTGAGCCTGCTCCGCCTGGCCGCCTGGCGGGCCGCCCGGTCCGGGCTGACGGAGGAGCTGCTGCACCCCGTGACGATGCGCCGGATGCCGGCCGAGACGGTCGTACGGGCCCTGCTGGAGCACGTCGGGGAGGCGCTGGCCGAGGACGGCGACCTCGAACGGGTGCGGGAGGGCGTCGCCCGGCTGCTCCGGCACGGCAACGGCGCCCGCGTGCAGCGCGAGCTGCTGGAGCGCACCGGCAGCCTGCGCGACGTCGTCACCGAGTGCGTGCGCCGTACTCAGGCCGCGTGAAGCGCCCCCGGGGGGCGTCGCCGCGCGCGGTTTCTCAGAGGATCAGGGCCAGGGCGTAGGCCAGGAAGCCCGCCGCGACGAGCACCACGAGGGCGAGGATCAGCGTCAGCGGCCCCTTGGCCCAGCCCTTGGGGGGGTTGTGCGCCTCCCACGGGCCCGCCTCGGGCATGCTGCTCTCCGCCGGTGGCGTCTCACCGGGCGGTACACCGCCGCCGGGCTCCAGACCGGTGGTTCGTTCGGGATCGGGGTCGGGATTCGTATAGCTCATGCCGTCCGGGTCCCCCGATCGGGCCGGGATCACCGGGTGGGAGCACTTCCGCCGTCCCGGCCCCCCGCCGCCTGCGGCTCGGCTAGATTCCGAGCACCGCCGACGACGGTGCCCCGTCAGCGGTGTCACCGTCCGTACACGTCAGGAGCCAGCGCATGCGCGACCTCGCTCTCGCTCCCCCGGCGGTCCCGCCGCTGACCGGTGGACTCGCCGACAGCCTCTTCGAGACCGCGGCCGCCCGTCCGGCCCTGCCGATGCTCGCCCGGCGTTCCGGTGCCCACCCGGCCGTCTGGGAGGAGGTGACGGCCGTGGAGTTCCGCGACCAGGTGGTCGACCTGGCCAAGGGGCTGATCGCGTGCGGGATCTCGCCGGGCGACCGGGTGGCGATCCTGGCCCGCACCCGGTACGAGTGGACGGTCTTCAGCTACGCGCTGTGGACGGTGGGCGCCGAGGTCGTCCCGGTCCATCCGACCTCCTCGCGCGACCAGGTCGAGTGGATCCTGCGGGACGCGGGGTGCGTGGCCGTGGTGGTCGAGGACGAGCAGGGTGTGATGACCGTCGGCTCCGTGTGCGCGTCGCTGCCCTCGCTGCGCCATGTCTGGCAACTGGACGCCGGCGCGCTGGACACGCTCGTCGCCCGCGGCGCGTCCCTCCCGGCCGCCTCGGTCGACTCCATGCGCCGCATCGTGCCGCCGGACGCGACGGCGGTCATCGCCTACACCTCGGGCGCGTCCGGTCGCGCCATGGGCTGCGCGCTGAGCCACCGCGGCCTGGCCAGTCCCTGCGACACGCTGATCGCGGGCTGGGGCCGGACGGTGGCGGCCCCCGGAGAGCAGGGCGCCGTCCTCGCCTTCCTGCCCTTCTCCCACGTCTACGGGCTGATGATCCAGAACCTGTGTGTCCGGGGCGGGATGCTCATGGCGCACGAGCCCGCGATGACCGAGGAGGCGCTGTCCTCGGCCCTGCGTTCCTTCCGGCCGACGTATCTCTACGCCGTCCCGTCGGTCCTGGAGAAGATCTACAAGAACTTCCTGCGCGCCGCCCAGCAGGCGGGGCGCGGGGCGCTGTTCGAGCGGGCCGCGGGCACGGCGCGGGACTTCGCCGCCGCGCTGGAACGCCACCGGCTGGGCAGAGGCCCCGGGCCCGGCTTCGACCTGCGCCTTCAGCACGCCCTGTACGAGCGGACGGTGTACCGCCGGCTGCGGACGGCGCTGGGCGGCCGGGTGCGCCGCGCGACGTCCGGCGGCTCCCCGCTCAGCCGTGAGCTGTCCCTCTTCTACGAGGGCATCGGCGTCTACGTCCACGACGGCTACGGCCTGACGGAGACCAGCGGCGGGCTGACGATGCAGCCACTGGGCCGGGAGAAGTCCGGCACCGTCGGGCAGCCCCTGCCCGGCGTGGAGGTCCGGGTGGCCGACGACGGGGAGATCCTGGTGCGCGGGCCGTCCCTGTTCCAGGGGTACGTCGGTGACGAGGCCGCCACCCGTCGGGTGATGCGCGGCGGCTGGCTGGCCACCGGGGACCTCGGTCACCTGGACGACGAGAACTACCTGACGATCACGGGCCGCAAGAAGGACGTCATCATCACCAGCGGCGGCACGAGCGTGGCCCCGGCCGGGCTGGAGCAGCGGCTGCGGATGCACCCCCTCATCCACCAGGCGGTGGTCGTCGGCGACAACCGGCCCTGCGTCGGCGCCCTGATCACGCTGGATCCCCAGTTCCTCACGCACTGGCGGGCGGGACTGGCGTTGCAGGGCGACACCCCGGCCCGCGAGGCGCGCGAGGCGAACGCGCTGCGGGAGGAGGTGGCGCGTGCCGTCGCCGCGGCCAACAGCGCCGTGTCCCGCGCGGAGTCCATCCGGGTCTTCCGCGTCCTGCCCGAACCGTTCGACGTGGCGGGCGGGCTGCTCACGCCGTCGATGAAACTCCGGCGGGACGAGATCGTGCGGACCTACGCCTTCGAGATCGACGCGATGTACGAGGCGCGGGCGCACCGCCGGCCGCAGGCGCCGCCCAGGGAGCCGGCCGACTGGGAGGACCCGGACAACGTGTTCCTGCGGTGACCCTCCGCGGTCTCCCTCGCACATCCGCTCCGTCCTCCGGTGGATTCGCGGCCGGTGACGACGCCGTCACCCGGCGCCGTCGCCGCGTCCGGCCCGGTGCGCCGAGGCGCGTAGGCTCGGCCGGCACGGGAACTAACACACGCAGGGGATGCGAAGAGAAGGGAACTACGCCCGGCCCGTGCCGGGCCGGGAAGGCGAAATGGCAGCCGAGTCGCGTTGGGACAGGACACTGGCTTCCGAGGAGATCACGAACCGCACCGCCAGCTTCACCGGGGAGCTGCACAACGTGACCGGTGCGCGGCTGGTCGCGGAGGAATTCCTCTACGACCTGGCCCGTGCGTCACCACCCTCGCAGGCCGAACACTGGGACGACATACTCCTCGTCGTCACGGAGCTGGCGGCGAACGCGGTGCAGTACGCCCCCGGGCCGTTCGAGCTGCGGCTGCGCCGTACCTTCGACGGGGTGCACGTGGTGATGCACGACACCAGTACGACGGAGCCCGCGCCGCGCCCCTTCCATCCGAGCAGCGGCGGCGGCGGTATCGGCTGGCACCTGATCCACACCCTGTCCGACCAGGTGAGCGTCGTCACCGGCGAGCGGGGCAAGGACATCCACGTCTTCCTGCCCTGGTGACCGCGCCGGTCAGGCCCGGGCGCCGCGCAGGGGCACCAGCACGCTGATCGTCTTGCCTCCCCCGGGCCGCGGTTCGACGGCGATGTCCCGCGCCAGGCGGGCGACGAGCGGCCAGCCGTAGCCACTGCCCCGGTGCTGGGTGGGGAACGCGTACGCCGCCCGGGGCACCACCGCGCTGTGGTCGTGCACGGCGATCCACATGCCGTCGTCCGTGGTGCGGACCTCGAAGCCGGCCAGTCCGTCGCCGTGCCGGATCGCGTTGGTGACCAGTTCGGAGACGACGAGGAGCAGGTCGACGACGTCCTCCTCCCGCACCCCGCGGCCGGACCCGTGCCACCGCGCGCGCGCCACCGACTCCGCGTACGCGCGGGCCGTCGCCGCGCTGGTCACGCCGCCCGGCGGTGGTGCGCCGGGCGGCGCGACGCCGGTCGCGGCCGTGGTGGTCCGGTCGGTTGGTTCCATGGCGGTGGTGTCCCTGGTGTTCGCCGTGCTGTGGTTCGGCACCCGGTCAGTCCGCGGTGGTCTCCCGCGGCGGCAGCCGATGGTAGTAGTCGCCGACGGCCGCCAGGTAGTCCCGGTCCATCGTCTCGCTGTCGGTCCGGAACCGGGGCGCGGCCTTGACCTGGGCCCGGGTGCAGGCGACGGTGACCGTACGGGCCTCGGGGTCGATGCCCCTGATCACTCCGACCGGGACGAGCACGCTCCGGCCGAAGACCCAGACGCCGGTGTCGACGACGAGGTGCGGCATGCCGAAGTGCTCCGCCTGCCGGTCCACGTGGCCGATGGTGCCGTCACTGGCGACCACGGTGCAGCCCGTCAGGTCCTGTCCCGCCACGTGACCGCTGCCGGCCGCGTACGACCAGATGCTCTCCGTCGGCACGCTGTCCCATCCCTCCCGTATCGGCGACGACTGTGGAGCCGGGCCATCGCCGCGGGCCGATCGGCTCCTCAGCAGCAGATACCCGGCCAGGGCCGCGCCATTCGGCCGGTGGGCCGATCGGCGGCGGCGAGAGGGGCCGCCTGCCCCCTCCTCCGACCGGGCACACCGTTTTGTCCGCGCCGGGGAACTGGGTTAGTCTCTGACGTATTTTTCTCATCGTGCAATCCGTGAACAGCGGAAATGCCCGCACAACAGGCCGGGCGCCCCCATCGGTCCGGAGGGGGTCTCGAGCCCTCGGGTCCGAGGGCTCCCGGGGAGCGGAACGAGGGAGCGCATGACCAGCGACAGCACCGGCGGCGTCGACGCGGGCCCGGGCGACCAGGAGTTGCGCCGGCTCCTGGCCGGTCTGACGGCGGTGCGGGACGGAGACTTCGGCAGACGTCTGCCGGAGGACGCGGACGGTCTGATGGGCGACATCGCCCAGGTCTTCAACGGCATGCTGGACCAGTTGTCCGTGTTCACCTCCGAGGTCACCCGGGTGTCCCGCGAGGTCGGCACCGAGGGGACCCTCGGCGGCCAGGCGAAGGTGCCGGGGGTCTCGGGCACCTGGGCCGACCTGACGGACTCGGTGAACTTCATGGCGGGCAACCTCACCACCCAGGTCCGTGACATCGCCCAGGTGGCGACGGCCGTGGCCAAGGGCGACCTCTCCCAGCGGATCACCGTGGACGCCCGGGGCGAGATCCTCGAACTCAAGAACACCATCAACACGATGGTCGACCAGCTCTCCGCCTTCGCCGACGAGGTCACCCGCGTCGCCCGCGAGGTCGGCACCGAAGGGCGGCTCGGCGGCCAGGCCGACGTCCAGGGCGTCAAGGGCACCTGGCGCGACCTCACCCACTCGGTGAACTTCATGGCGGGCAACCTCACCAACCAGGTGCGCAACGTCGCCCAGGTGGCGACCGCCGTGGCCAAGGGCGACCTCTCCCAGCGGATCACCGTGGACGCCCGGGGCGAGATCCTCGAACTCAAGAACACCATCAACACGATGGTCGACCAGCTCTCCGCCTTCGCCGACGAGGTCACCCGCGTCGCCCGCGAGGTCGGCACGGCGGGGAACCTGGGCGGGCAGGCCCAGGTACGCGGTGTGTCGGGCACCTGGAAGGACCTCACCGACAACGTCAACGTGATGGCGTCGAACCTGACCGGTCAGGTCCGCTCCATCGCCCAGGTGGCCACCGCCGTGGCCCGGGGCGACCTGTCGCAGCGGATCACCGTCGAGGCCAAGGGCGAGGTCGCGGCGCTGGCCGACGTCATCAACACGATGGTCGACACGCTGTCCGCCTTCGCCGACGAGGTCACGCGCGTCGCCCGCGAGGTCGGCACCGAGGGCCGGCTCGGCGGCCAGGCGCACGTGCCGAACGTCGCCGGCACCTGGAAGGACCTCACCGACAACGTCAACTCGATGGCCAACAACCTCACCGGCCAGGTCCGCAACATCGCCCTGGTGACGACCGCGGTGGCCCGGGGCGACCTGTCGAAGAAGATCGACGTCGACGCGCGCGGCGAGATTCTCGAACTCAAGACGACCATCAACACGATGGTCGACCAGCTCTCCGCCTTCGCCGACGAGGTCACCCGCGTCGCCCGCGAGGTCGGCACCGAGGGCCGGCTCGGCGGCCAGGCCGAGGTGGAGGGCGTCTCCGGCACCTGGAAGCGCCTCACGGAGAACGTCAACGAGCTGGCCGGCAACCTCACCCGCCAGGTCCGCGCGATCGCCGAGGTCGCCTCCGCCGTGGCCGAGGGCGACCTGACCCGCTCCATCAACGTGGAGGCGTCCGGCGAGGTCGCCGAGCTCAAGGACAACATCAACTCCATGGTGGAGTCCCTGCGCGAGACCACCCGGGCCAACCAGGAACAGGACTGGCTCAAGACCAACCTCGCCCGCATCTCCGGCCTGATGCAGGGTCAGCGCGACCTGCCGGTGGTCGCGGAGCTCATCATGGACGAGCTGGTGCCGCTGGTGTCGGCCCAGTACGGCGCGTTCTATCTGGCCGAGGACGGCGACGACGGTCCCGAGCTGCGGCTCGTCGGCTCCTACGGCTGCCCCGAGGGCGCGGCCCGGCCCACCCGTATCGCCTTCGGCCGCACCCTGGTCGGCCAGGCCGCGCGCAGCCGGCGGACCATCGTGGTGGACGACCTGCCGCCCGGCTACGTGACCATCTCGTCGGGGCTCGGCGAGGTGGTGCCGACCGCTCTGGTCCTGGTGCCCATCGTGGTCGAGGGGCAGGTCCTCGGCGTCATCGAGCTGGCGTCGGTCGCTCCGTTCACGCAGATCAACCGTGACTTCCTGGAGCTGCTGATGGAGACCATCGGCGTGAACGTCAACACGATCGTGGCCAACGCCCGTACCGACGAACTCCTCGCCGAGTCGCAGCGCCTGACCGCCGAACTCCAGGCACGCTCGGCGGAACTCCAGGTGCAGCAGGAGGAGTTGCAGCGCTCCAACGCCGAGCTGGAGGAGAAGGCGTCCCTGCTGGCGGCGCAGAACCGGGACATCGAGGCGAAGAACCTGCAGATCGAGCAGGCCCGGCAGGAGCTGGAGACCCGGGCCCAGCAGCTGTCGCTGGCCTCGAAGTACAAGTCGGAGTTCCTGGCGAACATGAGCCACGAACTGCGCACTCCGCTCAACAGCCTTCTGATCCTGGCCCAGTTGCTGGCCCAGAACCCGTCGCGCAACCTCACTCCGAAGCAGGTCGAGTACGCGGGCATCATCCACTCGGCCGGCTCGGACCTGCTCCAGCTGATCAACGACATCCTGGACCTGTCGAAGGTCGAGGCCGGGAAGATGGACGTCTCCCCGGAGCGCGTGACGCTGCGGCAGCTGATCGAGTACGTCGAGGCCACCTTCCGGCCCATGACCACGCAGAAGGGCCTGGAGTTCACGGTGTCGACGGCGGCCGGAGCGCCGGCGGACCTGCTGACCGACGACTCTCGGCTGCGTCAGGTGCTGCGCAACCTGCTGTCCAACGCGGTGAAGTTCACCGAGCGGGGCGGGGTGGAACTGACCGTCGAGCCCGCGCCGGACGACGAGGTGCCCGCGGGAGTGGTCCGGGGCGGCGCCGTGGTGGCCTTCCGGGTGAAGGACACGGGCATCGGCATTCCCGAGCAGAACCTGGAGTCGGTCTTCGGCGCCTTCCAGCAGGCGGACGGTACGACCAGCCGCAAGTACGGCGGCACGGGACTCGGACTGTCCATCACCCGGGAGATCGCCCAACTGCTCGGCGGCGCCGTCACGGTGGACAGCGTCCCCGGCCGGGGCAGCACGTTCACGCTGTTCCTCCCGGTGGCCCGGCCCGACTTCGAGGACCTGCTGCACGGCGGGGGCACGGAGCACGCACCCGCCGAGTCGCCCGCCGACGTGCTCACCAGCCCGGTGCCGGTGCCCGAGCTCACGGGTGGTCACCGACGGCGTCCGCGACGCCTGCTCGTCGTGGAGGAACGGCCGCGCGGGCTGCTGACCCTCGTGGCGGAGAGCGTGGTCGCGGACCTGTCGCACGGGCGGGACGAGGCGGGCGACCGGCCCCCGCTCGACGTCATCACGGCCGTGGGGGCGCAGGAGGCCGCGGGCGCGCTGGCGGCCGAGCCGTGCCACTGCGTCGTCCTGGAGCTGGGCATGCCGGACGGCGAGGCGTCCCGCTTCCTCCAGGCCCTGCGGGGCGACTCGGCGCTGGCGAGCGTGCCGGTGCTGGCGCACAGCGGCCACCGCGCGGACGCGGCCCTGGAGGAGAAGCTGCGCTCCGGCGCGGCGGGCGGGGCGCTGGAGTTCCTGTCCAGCCTCGACGAACTGCGCGAGCGCATCGCCCTGCACCTGGCCGCCGAGGAGCCCGGTGACGTGCTCTCCCTGGTCCGTCCCGAGGAGCCGCAGCGCCCGGTGGCGCAGCCTCCGGACGAACCGCGGACCGGGCGCACCGTCCTCGTCGTCGACGACGACGCGCGCAATCTCTTCGCGCTCAGCGGCATCCTGGAGCTGCACGGGTTCCGGGTCCTGCACGCGGAGAACGGGCGGCGGGGCATCGAGACGCTGGTGAACAACCCGGACGTCGCACTGGTGCTGATGGACGTGATGATGCCGGAGATGGACGGCTACACGGCGACGGCGGAGATCCGCCGGATACCCCGGTACGCCGAGCTGCCGATCATCGCGGTCACCGCGAAGGCCATGCCGGGCGACCGGGAGAAGAGCCTCGCGTCCGGCGCCAGCGACTACGTGACCAAGCCCGTCGACACCCAGGACCTCATCGCCTGCGTCCGACGGTGGCTGCCGGCATGAGCGCGCCGGCCCCTGTCCCGTACTCCGGCGGGCCGGGCGGTGCGCGGCGCGTCCCGCCGCGCTCCGCGGTGGTCTGCGATCGAGGAGCGTCCCCATCGTGAGCATGTCCGAGCAGCCCCCCGAAGCGGCCGGCGGCGAGCCGCCGGAAGCCTCCGCGGTGCCGCCCGGGGTGTCCGGGCCGCCGCGGTCCCGTGCGGTCGACGGACCGGCCGGCGACCTGCGCGGGATGACTCCGCTGTCGCCCGTCGGCCGGCTGGCGGCCACGGTGGACCGGCTCAGCCGCGAGGTGCGGGCCGCCCAGGCGGAGGCCGAGGGGCGGGCCCTGATCGAGCTCGCCAAGGGCATCCTGGTGGCGCGGCTCGGCTGCGGACCGGCACAGGCCGCCCGGCAGCTCACCGAGCTGGCCGAGCAGTCGCAGGTGACGCCCCTGGAGTTCGCGGTCGACGTCATCAACCAGGCGGCCCGGGACCGGATGTCCGAGGTGACGGACGCGTTCCTCGCCGCCACCGCGGCCGTGCGCGCCGAGGACGGCGCGGACACCGCGGACGCCGGGGAGACCGCGGCCGAGTCGGCCGCCGTGCGCCTGCGGGCCGCCGAGAGCGGTGCGCTGGCCGCGAACGACACCCAGGCCGTGGCCGGCGCCCTGCTGGAGCAGGCGCTGCGCCCGCTCGGCGCGGTCGCCGTGGCCATCTGGGCGGCCGGGTCCGACGGGTCGCTGACGCTGGCCGGCAGCGCGGGGTTCTCCCCGGCCGAGGCCACCCGCTGGCGTTACGTGCCGCCGGACGTGGCGACGGTGGCCCGGTGCGGGCTGACCGAACGGGCGGGGCAGTGGATCACGTCCCTGGCCGGGACCGGACTGCCCACCGTGGGCCGGCACCAGTACCCGGACGGCGGCAGGGTCGCCGTGCCCGCCGGTACCGGGGGACGCGTCCACGGCGTGCTGGAGATCGCCTGGCCGACGCCCGTGGCCGCGCAGCCGCCCCAGGTGGTGCGCCAGGTGGAGGCGCTGGCGGAGTTGTGCGCGCACACGCTGGAGTCCCACACGCCGCCGCACGGCGGCGGGCAGGAACCGCGGGTCGTGCCGGACGCGGCGGAGCTGATGGACCTGGCCGACGGGCTGCACGATCCCGCGCTGGTCCTGGTGCCGCACCTGGACGCCGCCGGGAACCTGGCGGACTTCCGCATCCAGCACGTGAACAAGCGTTTCCTGGACCCCGCCGGACGGCCGCGGGCCGTCGTGGGCGGCGCGCTGCTGCTGGAGGCCTATCCGATGGCCGCCGGCGACAGCGAGCTGTTCCGGCACGTGGAGCGGGTGTACGCCACGGGTGAGCCGTTCCGGGCCCGGCGGATGAACCTGACCGCCCTGGTGGACCAGGTGCCGCTCTCGGCCGTCGCGGACATAAGCGTCAGCCGGCACGGCAACGCCGTCCTGCTCATCTGGCGCATCGAGGACGAGACGGCACGGCTGGCCAGCCTGCTCCAGCACGCCCAGCGACTCGGCCGCATCGGTGGCTTCGAGGAGAACCTGCTGACCGGCGAGATCACCTGGAACGGGCAGTTGTTCGACCTGTACGGTCGTCCGCGCACGAGCGTTCCGGTGTCGCTGGAGGAGCTGGCCGCGCACGCCCATCGGGACGACGCCGTCACCATCGGCCGGTTCCTGCGCACACTCCTGCACCACCGGCGGCCGGCCTCGGCGGCGTTCCGGCTCCAGCGGCCCGACGGGGTGACCCGGCACGTCCGGGTGGTGGCCGAACCGGTCCTCGACACCGACGACCGTCTCCTCGTCGTACGGGGGGCCTACCAGGACATCTCGGCCCAGCACTGGACGGAGGTGGCGCTCGCCGCGACGCGCGACCAGCTCGCCCACACCGAGCAGCAGGCCATCGAACGCAACCGTCTGACCCTGCAGTTGCAGCACGCCATCATGCCGCCCGCCCAGGCACCGCTGAAGGTGCCCGACCTCCAGGTGGCCGTCCGGTACCGGCCCGCGGAGACGGAGCAGCTCGTGGGCGGCGACTGGTACGACGCCGTGATGCTTCCGAACGGGCTGGTGCTGCTGTGCGTGGGGGACGTGGCCGGGCACGGCATAGAGGCGGCGACCAGCATGGTCGTCCTGCGCAACGCGTTGCGCGGCCTGGCGGTGACCGGTGCCGGACCGGGCCAGCTGCTGTCGTGGCTCAACATCGTGGCGCACCACCTGACGGGCGGGGTCACCGCCACGGCGGTGTGCGGCCTGTACGACCCGGCCCGGCGCACGCTGCGCTGGGCCAGGGCGGGCCACCTGCCGCCGGTGCTGGTGCGGGGCGCGGCGGCCGAGCCGCTGCCGCTGGTCAAGGGCATGCTGCTGGGTGCGGCGGCCGAGGCGGTGTACGAGGAGGACGAGCTGCAGCTGGCCGGCGAGGACACGCTGCTGATGTACACCGACGGTCTGATCGAGCGGCGCGACCGTTCGGTGGAGGAGTCGCTGACCCAGCTGCTGAGCACCGTCCGCCCGGCGCCGAACACCCTCGACCAGCACCTGGACCGGCTGCTGACCTACAGCAGGTCGGACACGGACGACGACACCTGTCTCGTGGGCATCCGGGTGGGGTGAGGCACTCCACGCGATCAGGCCCCCGTCGGGCAGGCATGGCGACCGGATTCGGGGGTATCCGCCCGGCGCGGTGGGACATGACCGGTCCACCGCGCCGGCCGCATTGTTGGAGGTACACGTGCCCATTGCCCAGAACCCGCTGTCCGTCGAGGTGACGCTGCCCCGGGAGGAGGTCGCGCTGCTCAAGGTGGAGGGCTACCTGGACGTCGACACCGCGACCGAGTTCCAGCACCATCTGGCCAACCAACTCCACCACGGCCGACGGCACTTCCTGCTGGACCTGTCCGAGGTCCCGTTCATGGACTCCTCCGGCATGAACATCATCCTCCGGGTCTACCAGGAGGCCCGGGAACTGCCGGGCAGTGTGCACATCATCTCCCCCACCCCGGCGGTGCGGCGCATCCTGGACCTGACGGGCGTGAGCATCACGGTGCCGGTCTCGGAGAGCCTCGACGAGGCGCTCTCCCGCGTCGACGCGCAGCCGGAGGGTCCGTTGACGCCGGACCTCTGAGACCCCTCCTCCCCGGCGCTCATCCGGACCGCTCGTGCGGGAGCAGGTGTCGTACGAGCTCGGCGGGTGGTTACAGTTGTCGCCCGGCAGAGTCACGTCGCCCACACGTTGCCCACGGGGCCGGTGCGGCGCTACGCGGATGAGGAGTGGAACAGGTGCCGGAGCAGGCGGAGGGAACAGCGGGATCGCCCACGAACGAGGTCAGGGACTTTCTGCGGCGCCGCCGTGAGCAGATCGCCCAGCGGTGGGCGGACGAGCCCTTGTTCCGGGCGGTGTTCACCGTCTCGCGCGACGAGGCGGTCGAGGCGGGCAAGGCCGTGGTGGACGCGCTCGCCCAAGTCGCGGACGCGGCCCGGGTGGAGGATCCGGACGCCGCCGGGTTCACCACGGTGCGCGAGCAGTTGGCGCGGATGGGCGCGGCCCGCTCCCGTGCCGGGCTGAGCACCGCGCAGGTGTCGAGCGAGCTGGCCACCCTGCGTCCGCCCGTCGAGAACCTGCTCCTGGCCGATCTGCCGGACGCCCCGGCCGATCACGCCCGGGCCTGCGCGACCACGCTGAGTGTCCTGCTGGGCACCCTGCGGGTCGTGGTCATGCAGACGGCGCTCAGCGAGGGGCAGGCACTCATCGACCGCCAGCGGCTGCAGTTGCTGGAGGTGGCCACCCCGGTCATCAAGCTGTGGGACGGCATCGTGGCCGTTCCGCTGATCGGGACGCTGGACAGCGCCCGCAGCCAGGTCGTCATGGAGACCCTGCTGGAGTCCATCGTCGAGCAGCAGGCACGCTACGCGATCCTGGACATCACCGGGGTCCCGACCGTCGACTCGCTGGTGGCCCAGCACCTGATGAAGACGGTCGCGGCGGCCCGGCTCATGGGCGCCGAGTGCATCGTCTCCGGCATCCGGCCCGCGATCGCGCAGACCATGGTCCACCTCGGCCTGGACCTGGGCACCGTGGTCACCCGGGCGAGCCTCGCCGACGCGCTGGGGTACGTCCTGCACCAGCTCGGGGTCGGCATCGTGAACCCCGTCACGAACGGCCCGGTCGCACGGTGAGCGAGATGTTTCCCGGGCCCCACGGGGGTCCCGTGACAGGTCATGTTCCGGTCCTCCGGCTCGGCGAGGTGCTGCTGGTCACGCTCCAGGGCGACCTGCACGACAGCACGGCGCAGCAGCTTCAGCAGGACCTCGCCGAGACCATCTCCCGCAGCGGCGCCACCGGTGTGATCATCGACATCTCCGGGGTGGAGATCGTCGACTCCTTCCTCGGCCGGGTCCTGGCCGAGATCGCCGGGCAGACCGAGCTGCTGGCCGCGCGCACCGTCGTCGTCGGCATGCGGCCGGCGGTGGCGATCACCCTGGTGGAGCTGGGCCTGACGCTGCCCAGGGTGCACACCGCGCTCAGCACCGAGGTGGCCATGGAGCTGCTCAGGCTGCATGCCCCGTCGTCCCGCTACGGCGGACTGCGCCAGGAGCGTCCGTGATGCACACTGCCGCGGGCGCGCAGGCCCGCCTGCCGATCCGTTCGGACATGGATCTGGTGTGGGTACGCCAGCACGTGCGGCAGGCGGCCGCCCAGCTCGGCTTCGGTCTGGTGGACCAGACCAAGCTGGTCACGGCGGCGAGCGAACTGGCCCGCAACACGCTCGTGTACGGCGGCGGCGGAACGATGGAGACCGAGCCCCTCACCGAGGGCGGCGCACGGGGTCTGCGGCTGACCTTCAGCGACGAGGGACCGGGCATCGCGGACCTGGAGCAGGCGCTCAGCGACGGCTTCACGTCGGGCGGCGGACTCGGCATGGGACTGGGCGGCGCGCGGCGCCTGGTGCACGACTTCGCGATCGAGAGCAGTCCCGGGGCGGGCACCACGGTGCGGGTCACCTCGTGGGTGGGCCGGACGCCCCCGCCGCGTGAGGAGTCCTGATGCCCCGAGTGTGGGACGTGCCGGTGCACGACTCGACCCGGGTGCGCGACGCCAGGGTGGCGGCGGAGCACGCGGCGGCCCTGGCCGGGCTGGACGAGCAGCGCACCGCCACCGCGGCGCTGGTGGCGACGGAGCTGGCCACCAACCTGCTCAAGCACGCCGGGGGCGGCCAGATCCTCATCGACGTCGTCGCCCCGCCCGTCCTCGCGGCCGGCCGCGAGGAGACCCCGCTGGTGCAGATCGTCACGGTCGACCACGGCCCCGGGATCGCCGACGTGTCCGCCGCCCTGCGCGACGGTTTCACCACGACGGGCTCGCTCGGAGCCGGTCTCGGCACCTGCGCGCGCGTCGCCGACGACTTCGACCTGCACAGCGTCCCGGGCCGGGGCACGGTGGTGGTCTCCCGGATCGGCGCCGTGCCCGCCGGCCCCGGTGCCCGGGATGTCGGGCGGGACCCGGTCGGCCGGGTACGGGCCGGCGCCGTGAACGTCCCGTTCGGCGGCGCCGAGTACTCGGGCGACGCCTGGGCCTGGGTCCGGTCCGGGGACCGGGTCACCCTGATGCTGGCCGACGGGCTGGGCCACGGCGCGGAGGCGGCCCGTGCCTCGACCGCCGCCGTGGAGGCGCTGCGCGCCTCCGCCCACCTCGCGCCCGCCGAGGCGCTGCGGCGGCTCGACACGGCGTTGACCGGAACCCGCGGGGCGGCCGTCGCACTGGCCCAGGTCGACACGGGCGCCGGAACGCTCCGGTTCGCCGGGATCGGCAACGTCGGGGCACGGCTGTGCGAGGGCGGCACGTGGCGGCACCTGGTGTCCCGGCCCGGCATAGTCGGCACCCACCGGCCCACGACACTGCGCGAGGAGGAGGCCGTCTGGGCGGACGACCGGGTGCTGGTCCTGCACAGCGACGGCCTGCCGAGCCGCTGGTCACCCACGTCCGACACCTGCCGCACGGCGACCGACCCGGCGGTGACGGCCGCCGTGACCCTCCGTGACGCCAGCAGTCCGGCCCGCCCGGTGCGGGACGACACCGCCGTCGCCGTGCTGGCCCCGACCCCGGACCGCTCATGACCCGAACCTGGCAGATCACCGACGTCGTCGACGCGGCGCGGGCGCGCATCGCCACGGCCCGCCTGGCGGCGGCGTACGGGGTGCCGCCCCTGGAGCGCACGCGGCTGGCGGCCTCGCTCAGCGCGCAGCTGCGGCTGTGCCTGGCCAAGGGCGGCACCTGGCGGCTCACCCTGGAGGCGGGCACGGCCTCGCCCGGTGCTCCGGAGGCCGGACAGGGCGTGCTGCGCGCCGTGGTGACGCCCTCGCACGACGTCGCCGCCGCGGGGGAGCCTCCGTGGCGGGTCACCGTGTCCTGCCCCGAGGCGGAACCGGCCGCCGAGGCCGACGTCGTGGCGGACGACCCGGTCGCGCTGGCCGAGGCGCTGCTGGGCGCCGACGAGGACACGGCGCTGGTGTTGGACCGGCTCACCGAGCAGGAGGACCTGGTCGCCTTCCACCGGGAGGAACTGCAGCAGACGAACCAGGGCGTCGTGGCGCTGCACGCGGAGCTGGACGCCGCCGGGCGGGCGCAGCGGGAGGCGTTCGCCGCCGAGCGCAAGGCGCGCACGGAGGCGGAGAACGCCCGTCGCAGGCTGACGTTCCTGGCGGACGCGAGCGCGGTGCTGACGGCGTCGCTGGACCACCACGAGATCGTGCGCCGTCTGCCGGACCTGCTGGTGCCCGAGTACGCCGCGAGTGTCGACGTCTGGCTCTTCGACCAGGACGGCGACCGGCGGAGCCCGGCCCACCCCGCCGCCGCCGTGGTCGCGGCCCGCACCGGGCGGCCTCAGTACGCCGCCGCGCACCCGGGCGGCCTGCCCGGCGTCGACGACCAGCCGCCCTCGGCGCTGGCCCCCCACCGGCCCCTGCTGTGCATCCCGCTGCCGACGCGGCAGGCGCCGCTGGGCGTGGTCACCCTGTCCCCGCCCGGGGAGAGCTGGGACCCGGACGACGCGGTCATGCTGATCGAGCTGACCCGGCGGACCAGCATCGCGATCGACCACGCCCAGCGCTACCAGCACAACCGTGACATCGCCGAGACGCTGCAGCGCGCCCTGCTGACGGAGCTGCCCGCTCCGCCGGGCCTCGCCCTGGCCGCGCGCTATCTGCCGGCCACCCACGGGCTGAACATCGGCGGCGACTGGTACGACGCGTTCCGCCAGCCCGACGGCAGTGTCATCGCCGTGGTGGGCGACGTGACCGGGCACGGGCTGCGGGCGGCCGTCATGATGAGTCAGCTGCGCACCGCGCTGCGGGCGTACGCCGTCGACGGCGGCAGCCCCGGCCGGCTGCTGACCCGGCTGCACACGTTCCTGCACCACCTCCAGCCCGACCTCTTCGCCACCGCCGTCATCGCGCGGTTCCACCCCGACGACCCGACCATGACGTGGGCCGCCGCCGGCCATCCGCCGCCGGTCCTGCGTACCCCGGACGGGCGGGTCCAGACCCTGGACGCCAAACCCGGTGCGATGCTCGGCATCCCGCTCCGGCAGGAGATCGCCGACCACACGGTGCGGCTGGCGCCCGGTTCGACCCTCGCCCTGTACACGGACGGCCTGGTGGAGCGGCGTGCCCGGGGCATCGACCCGGGCATCGCCCGGCTCGCGCGAGCGCTGGGCTCGTTCGGTCCGGCGGAGCTGGACGCGGATCTGGAGGGTTCCGCGGACAGGATCCTGCGGCCCCTGCTCAGTGACTCCGAGCGGGACGACGACGTGTGTCTGCTGCTGTGCCACCTCCGCGGTCCCGGGCGCGTCTGACGCGCCCGGCCGGCCACGCGAGACCGCCTCGTCGTCCCCCGCCCGGTGCGATCCCGGCCGGGAGGGGGCATGGTGGTGATCAGGGTGTGTCGCCTGCCTGCCGCGTCCGGGTCGCCGGATCGCCGTGGGCGCGGTGGGATCGACAGGTGCGAAGCAGCGATCCACGGGCAGGCGAAGGGCGTTCGCGGCAGACCGCCCGGAGCCGCAGAAAGGGATGAACACCGTGACACGACCCAGGATCCTGGTGGTCGGCGCAGGTTTCGCCGGCGTGGAGTGCGTGCGCCGTCTGGAGCGCAGGCTCTCCCCCGCCGAAGCCGACGTCACCCTGGTGACACCGTTCTCCTACCAGCTCTACCTGCCGCTGCTGCCCCAGGTCGCCTCCGGGGTGCTGACGCCCCAGTCGATCGCGCTGTCCCTGCGCCGCAGCAGCAGGTACCGGACCCGGATCATCCCGGGTGGCGCGATCGGGGTGGACCTCAAGGCGAAGGTCTGCGTGGTGCGCACCATCACCGACGAGATCGTCAACGAGCCGTACGACTACATCGTGCTGGCTCCCGGGAGCGTCACCCGCACCTTCGACATCCCGGGGCTCACCGACACCGCGTTCGGCATGAAGACGCTCGCGGAGGCCGCGTACGTCCGCGACCACGTCATCTCCCAGCTCGATCTCGCCGACGCGAGCCACGACCCGGCGAAACGCGCCTCGCGGTTGCAGTTCGTGGTGGTCGGCGGCGGTTACGCGGGCACCGAGACCGCGGCCTGTCTGCAGCGGCTGACGCACGCGGCCGTCAAGCGCTACACCCGCCTCGACCCGAGTCTGATCAGGTGGCATCTGATCGACATCGCGCCGAAGCTGATGCCCGAGCTGGGTGAGAAGCTCGGACGCGACGCGCAGGAGATCCTGACCCGCCGCGGCATCGAGATCTCCCTGGGTGTGTCCATCGAGAAGGCCGGCCCCGAGGCGGTCACCTTCACGGACGGCCGGGTGGTGCCCACCCGCACGCTGATCTGGACCGCCGGGGTGGTCGCGAGCCCGCTCATCGCCACGCTGGGCGCGGAGACGGTCAAGGGGCGGCTCGCCGTCACCGCCGACATGTGCCTGCCGAACCACGACGGGGTGTTCGCGCTCGGCGACTGCGCCGCCGTCCCGGACCTCGCCAAGGGCCAGGAGGGCGCGGTCTGCCCGCCCACCGCCCAGCACGCCATGCGGCAGGGACGGCACGTCGCGGAGAACCTCATCGCCGCCCTGCGCAACCAGCCGATGCGTCCGTACCGGCACAAGGACCTGGGGCTCGTCGTCGACCTGGGCGGC
This sequence comes from Streptomyces sp. AC627_RSS907, assembly GCF_019049165.1. Lineage (NCBI taxonomy): Bacteria > Bacillati > Actinomycetota > Actinomycetes > Kitasatosporales > Streptomycetaceae > Streptomyces > Streptomyces sp. AC627_RSS907. Next base: position 9,130 of record NZ_JAGMUE010000058.1, on the reverse strand, counting down.
ACCGACGCGGTCTCCAAGCCGCTCGGCGTCGAACTGAAGGGCCTGCCCGCCCAGGCCGTGGCGCGCGGCTACCACTGGTCGGCGCTGCGCACGGGCGTGGCCAAGGCCCGGGTCGCGACGAACTGGGCACTCAACGCGGTCGCCGGCGACGACTTCGTGCGCACCGGCTTCCAGGCCCGCAAGCCGGCCAAGCTGAAGGACTTCGAGTACACCGACGCGTATCTGACGCCGGAGCAGGTGCGCGAGCGCGTCGGGGAAGCGGGCCGGGCGGTGTGACCCCACGTCGGGCACCGGCCCGCGGCATGACATGCTGAGAAGTGGATCTCGGCGCGAACCGGCCGGGAGTCGGCTGTGAATCGGGGCGGTGTACGGCGGCGTGAAGGCAGCGGGGCGCTCGGTGCGGACACGACTGCGGGACCGCCTCGCCGCGTCCGACCCCGGGCTGCTGCGGCTGACGGCGGGGCTGCGGACGGTGGGCGCCATCGCCCTGACCCTGGCGGTGCTCGCCGTGTTCGGGGTGGACGTCACCCACCTGGTGGCGGGTGCCATGGCCGCGATGGTCGCCACCTTCGCCATCCAGGAGAAGGAGCGCGGCCCGCAGGCCGTCACACTGGCGCTGGGCCTGCCCGTCGCCCTGGCCTCGGTCTCGCTCAGCGCGCTGCTCACCTCGCAGGTCGTCATCGGTGACGCCTTCTTCGTCGTCCTGATCTTCTGCGCCGTCTTCGTCCGCCGGTTCGGCGACCGCGGCACGGCCCTGGGTCTGATCGGCTTCCAGGTCTACTTCCTGTCCCTGTTCGTCGGCGCGAAGGTGTCCGCGCTGCCGGAGCTGTGGGGCGCCATCGCCGTGGCGTTCGTGTGCAGCGCGGTGGTGCGCTTCGCGGTCGTGCCGGAGACCCCGGCGGGCATCCTGCAACGGCTGCGGCAGGCCTTCCGGGCCCGGCTGGCCCAGCTGATCTCCGCGCAGATCGACCTGCTGGACGCCGGTCCGGACGGGATCGACAGGACGCTGGAGCACCTGCGCGAGGGCACCGCCCGTCTGCACGAGACGGCCCTGATGATCCAGTCCCGGCTGGAGGACGGCACTCCGGACGAGTCCACGGCGCGTCTGGTGCAGCGGCGCGTCGCGGACGCCGAGATCGCCGCCGAGCGGCTGGGCCTGCTGCTGCTGACCGCGCGCAGCGCGGAGCGGGCGGACACGCTGACCCTGCACCTGCCGGGCGCGCCGGCCCCCTCGGTGGGCCGCACACCGGCGCCCGGGGAGGCCACGGAGACCCTGCGCCGCGATCTCGGGGCGCTGCGCACCCTGGTGCTGCGGCCGCCCGCCGAGGCCCGCGGTACGGCGCTGTCCCATCTGCGCAACCGGCTCCTCGGCTACCGCGACGAGGAGAACCTGCCCGAGGCGACGCCGGCCGTGCAGGACGTGTTCCGCGGCATCGGTGAGGCCGCGCGTGCGGTCATGGGCCTGAGGATCGCGCTGGACGGCCCGCAGGACGAATCGGACGACACGCCGGCGACCACCCGCTCGCGCGAGGAGCTGGACGCCGAGGACGTCGCCATCGACGCGGGTGAGGAGAGTACGCCGCAGGACGAGCCCACCGGGCTGCGGCGGCCCACCACGCGTGCCGCGGTGCAGGTCGCCGTGGGGTCCTCGCTGGCCATCGTGGGCGGGGAGTTCCTGTCCTCGCAGCGCTGGTACTGGGCGGTCCTCACCTGCTGGATCGTCTTCATCAACACCGCGTCCACCGGCGAGATCCTGGTCAAGGGCTACCGCCGTGTGCTGGGCACCGTGCTGGGAGTCGTGGCCGGCATCGTGCTGGCCGGTCTGGTCGGGAACCACACCTGGACCGCGTTCGGGCTGGTGCTGCTGCTCATCTTCGCGATGTTCTACACGGCGCCGCTGTCGTACACGCTGATGTCGTTCTTCGTCACCGCGATGCTCGGGCTGCTGTACACCCTGCTGCACACCTACAGCATGTCGGTGCTGCTGCTGCGCGTGGAGGAGACGGCGCTCGGCGCGGCCTGCGGGATCGTCGCGGCGGCGCTGGTGCTGCCGATACGCACCGACCGTCGTACGAACGAACTGCTCGGCACGGTACTGGAGCGGCTGCGGGACGTCACCGAGGGCGCCGTCGACCAGCTCAGCGGCGGGCCCGCCGCCGACCTGCTGGACACGGCGCGGGACCTGGACCAGGCGCTGGGCGATCTGCGCGCCGCCACCCAGCCGCTCACGCACCCGATCACGCCGCTGCGGGCCCGGCGCGACACGGCCCAGTACGTGGTCGCCCTGCTGGAGACCTGTGCCTACCACGCGCGGTCCCTGGCCGCGACGGCCGAGCTGCTGCCCACCCATCCCTCGATCGCGGCCGACCCGAGGCTGCGCGGGGCGGTGCGGCGCACGGTGCGCAACATCGAGGCGATCGCCGCCCGCGTCGCCGACGAGAGTGCCGGGGCCGAGGTGGAGACCGGGCCGAGCATCGCGTCGCTGCTGGAACCGGACGCCGCCGGGGTGCCGCGGTACGGCCGCATCACCGGCCGGGTGCTGCGTCACCTGGAGCGCCTCGACGAGGCGGTGGTGGGTCTGGCCCGGCCGTTGGGCGTGCCCGTCAGGGCGCCGAAGCGGTGACGGTCAGAAGTCGCTGGGCAGTCCGCTCGCCTCGGCGATGCCGCGCAGTTCCTCGTTCTGCCGGTGGCGTTCCTTGAGGTAGTCGGCGATCTCGCCGAGACGTTCGGGGTCGGAGGCGGTGGCCGCGTCGGTGACGACCCGGACCGGCCCGGTCTCGTCGGTGCTGATCTCGACGACCTCGTTGTCCAGCCGGCCGGTGACCGCGGTGGCGATGACCAGGGCGGCCTCGTCCCTGATCTCCTGGGGCAGGGCCTCGGCGTCGGCGCCGTCCAGGGAGAAGTCGATGGTGGGCATCTGGTGCTCGTCGATGGCCTGGAGGACGGGTTCCACCACGCTGAGCAGCAGCCGGTAGTCGTCGGTCTCCATGCGGATGCGCAGAAGGTCCAGGTAGACGTCCACGGGACGTCCGTCCGGGGGAGGAATCTCGTGTTCGTTCATTCGCCCCGTGTTCCCCGTGCCGCGCGGCTCAGACCCTGCGCCAGCGTGCGAGGGCGAAGGAGAACACGCCGAAAAGCACCAGTCCCGCGGCGACGCAGACCAGCAGCCAGGGTCCGAGGGGGGTGCCGGCGAAGGAGCGGAGGGTGTCGTCGAGCCCTTTGGCCCGGTCGGGTTCGTAGTCGACCGCCGCCCGCACGGCGAAGGCGCCCGCCGCCGCGAAGACGACCCCGCGTGCGACACCGCCCCCGACGCCGGTGACGTCGACCAGCCGCCGGGCACGGGGGCCGAGCCCGCCGAGCTTCAGCTTCCTGCGGTAGGTGCGGCGCAGCGCCTGTACGCCGATCACCACACCGGCGGCGACGATCCCGGCGCCGGCCAGGCCCACGACCCACCGTCCGGCGGGTATCTCCAGCACCCGCGCCGTGATGTCCCGGGACTGCCGGTCGCTGGAGCCGCCGCCCCCGGAGCCGGCCGCGAAGGCCAGCGCGGAGTAGGCGACGAACGCGTAGAACACACAGCGGGCGGCGGCCGGCAGCCGCTTCCTCGCCGTGTGTCCGTCCTTGCCGACGGCGCCGAACAGCGCCTCGGACAGCCGCCACAGGGCCATGCCGACGAGCCCGAGCCCGAGCGCCCACAGCAGTACGGCGCCGAACGGCCGGTCGGACAGCTCGGCCAGGGCGCCGCCCCGGTCCGCCTGCCGGTTCCCGGTCCCGAAGGCGATCTGCAGGGCCAGGACACCGACCAGCAGGTAGATCACGCCTCGAGCGGTGAGCCCCGCCCGGGCCGCCCCCTCGGCGGCGGACCCGTTCGCCGCCCGCCGGGCCTTGCCGCGACCGGTGCGTGCCATCACACGTGCGTCCATCCGGACCTCCCCTCCGGACTCCGGATGCCCCGGCATCCTGCGCGCACACCGGGCGGTGGTCCCCCTGTGCCCGGCCGGACGCTCACCGACTGCCGTAGCGTGTCCGCGGTGGCGCCGGACCGCGCGCGGGACGCGACGTCCGGCCTCCGGGCGTGGCGCCCACACCACCGCCCGGCGTGCCCTCCCCGGCGTGGCGCCCCCGGGGTGGCCGGGCGTGTGCCCCGCGGCTTGGTGACCACGGCTCCGTCCGCCCTCACGCCCCCGGCACGGTGACCACAGGGCCGCCCGGCGTGGCGACCACGGGATGCGCGTACGGGCGCGTACCGGTGCCGCGGCACGCCGTTGTCGCGGCGGTCGACCGCCGGCGGCCCGACGTGCGACGGCCCGTACACCGTCTCGCGGCATACGGGCGGTCGCGCCACCGTCCCTTCCCGTCACGTCTCAGTCGGCCGCGCCCGCGGGCTCGGCGACGGGCACCGGGACCGGGAGGGCCGCGAGCCAGCGGCGGGCGGCCTCCAGGGCACGGGCCACGTCACGCGTGCCGGTCGACACGCACAGGGTGTACGCGAGGTCCCGGGTCCGCGGGCCCGGCCCGCCCGTGCCGTCGCGCGGTTCGGTCACCGCCGCCGTCTCGTAGTCGTCGACGAGCCGGCGCAGCACCGCAGGGTGGGGCATCAGCATCCGTGTCGTTCCTCCTTCGGGTCGGTCTGTCAGCGCCGCGTCGGCCGGCCGGCCCCCCGGCGGCCCGTCCGCTGCCCCATCGCCTCGTCGCGCACGCGGGCGCAGCTGCGGCTGATGAGCCGCGAGACGTGCATCTGCGAGATCCCCAGGCGGTCGGCTATACGGCTCTGGGTCATGTCCTCGAAGAAGCGCATGTAGAGAATGGCGCGCTCGCGTTCCGGCAGCCTGCGCAGGCCCTCCTTGGCGGACTCTCGGTCGATCACGGTGTCGTACGAGGCGTCCGCCGCCCCGAGGGTGTCGGCGAGGCTGTAGCCGTCGTCGGCGGCCGACAACTCGGCGTCCAGCGACAGGGTGCTGAAACTCTCCAGGGCCTCCATCCCGGCGCTGACCTCTTCCTCGGTCAGACCGGTGTGGGCGGCGAGGGCGGCCACCGAGGGTTCGGGGCTGCCCGGGCTCTGGGTGAGCTCGCGCCGCGCCACCCGCACCTTGTTGCGCAGCTCCTGGACCCGGCGGGGCACCCGCAGGGCCCACATCCGGTCCCGGAAGTGGCGCTTGACCTCGCCGGTGATGGTGGGCACGGCGTAGCTCTCGAAGGCGCCGCGCTCCGGGTCGAAGCGGTCGATGGCCTTCACCAGGCCGAGCGCCGCGACCTGTCGCAGATCCTCGATGCTCTCGCCGCGGTCCCTGAACCGCCCGGCGATCCGGTGGGCCATGGGCAGCCAGGCCGTGACGAGTTCGTCGCGGACGGCGTCGCGTTCGGGCCCGTCCGCCAGGCCGGCCAGGCGGCTGAAGAGGGCCATGGTGTCGGGGGCGTCCTCGTGCCGCCGACGGGCGGCGGTGGCGCTGTCGTCGGTGGGCTCGGGGGTAGCGGGCCGGACGGTGGGTGTTTCGATGAGCATGCGGATTCGCTCCTGAACGGGGTCTCAGGGGACTTTCCGCGGGAACGGGGGCTGACCGGGACACCCGGAGGGCCGATGCAGTCATGCCGCTCCCGCTGCTGCGCCTCCGGTCCGAAGCACGGACTTGCGACTGCCCCCACCCCGGTGGAACAAACTCCGCTTTGCGAAAAGTACTCAGGACAGCGGAACGACCACGGTGATGCACTTGCCTCCGGAAGGAAGGTCTGCCACCCGTACGTCCCGTGCCAGTCGGCAGACGATCGGCCAGCCCCGGCCGCCGACACGACGACGGCCCTGGGGGTCGGTCCGCGGCACGGCCACCGGGAGTTCGCGGCTGCGATCGGACACCGACAGGCGCACCTCCGGGCCGACGACGTCGACCCGGAAGTCGGTGACGCCGCCACCGTGCAGGATCGCGTTGGTGGTCAGTTCGGAGGCGACGAGCACGGCGTCCGACAGGGCCCCCGCGTCGCACCAGGTGGGGCCGTGGGTGCCGCGGCACGCGGTGACGACACGTTCCACGGTCCTGCGTGCCTCGGCGGGTTTGCGGGGCCGGTGCCGGTCCGTGCCGTACGGCTCGTCGACGGGGTCGGTCGTGTGCGTGTCACACATCCGTCAGCTCCCTGGTCGGTGAGACGGGCCGGATCCGGCTGACCGCGCGTCGTGCGCGCGCCGTGCCGCCCGGTCACTTTCCGGCTCACCTCATCCGGTGGCCCCAAACCTCCGGCCCTCCGTACGGCCCCACAGCCATCCACGCGCCGGGCCGGGGTACGCGGAGTGCATGACGGATGTTGTGGACTCGGACGAACTGCTGCGCCGCATGCACCGCGCGAGGGCCTGCGCGGTGGAACAGGAGCGGACCTGGCGGGCGCGCGAGGAGGAACTGCGGCGGACCGACCCGGAGGGCTCGCGGGAGGCCGCCGTGCGGACGATGGCGTACGAGGCCGTCCTGCGGGTGCTGGACGAGGTCCTGACCCCGGGCCGGAGAACGCGGTGACGAGGTACTTCCTCCGGGCCGGCGCGCGCGTCCCGGACCGGCGGGGGCGGTCCGGGACGGATTGCCGGGGTCACGGTGGGGAAACCGGGTCGGCATGAGCGCCGACCACACCCGAGCACCGGTCCTGGAAGCCCTCGTCGACTACCGCCGTGAGGGACGGTTGTCGTTCACGCCGCCGGGCCACAAACAGGCGCGTGGGGCCGACCCGGCGGTGCGCGAGGTGCTGGGCGACGCCGTGTTCCACGGTGACGTGCTGGCGACCGGCGGACTCGACGACCGGCTCACCGGGGGGCGGGTGCTGCAGCGTGCCCAGGAGCTGATGGCCGACGCCGTGCACGCCGACCACACGTTCTTCTCGACGTGCGGGAGCTCCCTGTCGGTGAAGGCGGCGATGCTGGCGGTCGCGGGGCCGCACGAGAAGCTGCTGATCGGCCGGGACGCCCACAAGTCCGTCGTGTCGGGGCTGATCCTGTCCGGTATCGAGCCGGTCTGGGTCGAGCCGCGCTGGGACGCCGAGCGGCACCTGGCCCATCCGCCGTCCGCCGAGGAGTTCGAGAAGGCGTTCGCCGCCCATCCCGACGCCAAGGGTGCCCTCGTCACCAGTCCGACACCGTACGGCGCCAGCGCCGACCTGAGGGCCGTCGCCGAGGTCTGTCACCGGCGCTCGGCACCGTTGATCGTCGACGAGGCCTGGGGTGCGCATCTGCCCTTCCACCCCGACCTTCCGTCCTGGGCGATGGACGCGGGCGCCGACATCTGCGTGACCAGCATCCACAAGATGGGCAGCGGTCTGGAGCAGGGGTCGGTCTTCCACCTGCGCGGTGACCTGGTCCCGCCGGAGGTGCTCGGGATGCGGGCGGACCTGCTGGGCACCACCAGCCCGTCGGCGCTGATCTTCGCCGGGCTGGACGGCTGGCGCCGGCAGATGGCGCTGCGCGGCCACGGCCTGATGGGCGGTGCGCTGGATCTCGCGGCCGAGGTCCGCGCGGCCGTCGAGCAGATCGACGGGATGCACGTCAACGACCGGGAGGACTTCTGCGGCCCGGGGCTGGCGCACGGTTTCGATCCACTGCCCGTCGTCATCGACCTCGCCGGGCTCGGCGTGTCGGGTTTCCGGGCGGCCGACTGGCTGCGTGAGCACCGGAGCGTGGTCGCGCACCTCACCGACCACCGGCGCATCGGCGCGCAGATCACCCACGGCGACGACCGGGAGACCACCGGCGAACTCCTGGCCGCGCTCAAGGAGCTCGCGCGGGCCGCCCCCGGCCTGCGCCCCGCGCCGCGCGTGGAGGTGCCCGCGCCGTCCGAGCTGCGCATGCCCCAGGCGGTTCTGCCCCGGGACGCGTTCTTCGGACCCACCGAGGACGTGCCCGTCGACCGGGCCGCCGGCCGCGTGGCGGCGGAGATGATCACGCCGTACCCGCCCGGCATCCCGGCCGCCCTGCCGGGCGAGCGGCTGGCCGAGCCCGTGCTGCGGTACCTGCGCACCGGTCTGGACGCCGGAATGTACCTGCCGGACCCGAGCGATCCGGAACTGGGGACGATCCGGGTCGTCGCGGACGACGGCGGGTGAGGCGGCGGGACACGCCCCACGAGTGAGACGGGTCACGCACCCCGCTTCCGGTTTCGCTGAACACCGCAAGGTGGTTTAGCGTTCATCTACATGTGGCGACGGGGTCGACCGGAGCGTCCTCCGTACGCCACCGTTCACGGCCCTGGCTGGCTTCCCCCGTCCAGCCAGGGCTTTTTCACGTCCGCGCACCGCCGCCCCCCGATCCGGCCCGGAACCCGCGCAGAAACCGCGGTCCGCCGAGGTGCTCAGGGCGCCGACTGCGACTGAAATAGGCATAGGGAAAGCCCCGGACCGAACCGCCGGTGAGGAGCCCCGCGCCATGACCAAAGCGACCAAACTGCTGACGGCCCTCCCCCAGCCCCAGCGCGAACGCCTGACGGCACTCGCCCGGGAGGTCTTCTTCGAGGAGGACGCCCGGATCTTCGAGGCGGGCGGCAGGGCCGACCGCTTCTGGGTCATCCGCTCCGGCGCGGTCTCCCTGACCCAGCAGGTGACGTCCCTGCAGCGGGTCACGGTCGCCAGCCTGGGCGCGGGCGACCTGCTCGGCTGGTCCTGGTTGTTCCCGCCCTACGAGTGGGACTTCGGCGCCGAGGCCTTCAGCCCGGTGCGCGCCCACGAGTTCGACGCGGCCTCGGTGCTCGCCCTGTGCGAGGAGGACCCGCAGCTGGGCATCGTGCTGGTGCGGTCGGTCGCCGAGATCCTCGCGCACCGGCTGGAGACCACCAGGGGCCGGCTCATGGAGCACTACGCGCTGCACGGGCGCGGCTCCCTGTGAGGCGTCCTGGGACGCGGTAGCGGCGCGGCGCCGGCGTCGCGCCCGCCGGGGGGCCGACGTCGCCGCCCGGACGAGCAGCCCGCCGCCCGCCGCCTCCCGCGCGCCGAACGCGGACCCGGCGTCGCCGTGCGGGACGTCGGCCGGGCGCGGTCCGCCCGCCACGACGACGGCGAAGACGCCTGTGCGCGCCCGCCCGTGTCGTCGTCCCGGCGGAGACCAGGACCGCCCGCGGCGCACCAGGGGTGGGCGGGTCGGGCCGCGGCGCACCAGGGGTGGGCGGGT
>NZ_JAGMUE010000537.1:0-667 GCF_019049165.1 Streptomyces sp. AC627_RSS907 | reverse complement strand
CATCAGCAGCGCGTACAGGACCTGGAATCCGAGCTCATTCGGATGCAGGCCGAAAATGACGCGCTGTCCGCCGCCGCTCAGCACAGCGACTCGCTGCTCGACAGCATCGACGTATCCCAGGCGGAGCCTGCGCTTGCCTGACCCGTGGTTCCTCAGGGGACCTGTCGGGCAAGCATCGCCACCCGCTTGAGAATCTGCAAGGGACGCTTCGGCGTCCCTTCGTCGTTTCGCTCCGTTGTTTCTCGTCCAGTCATTCGAGTTTTCCCTACCGTCTGATGTGCCCTTCACCTTCGCCGGCGAAACCGAAAAAGCCGCCGCGGCGCGCCTGGGCGCGCGCTGCGGACGGCTGCCCCACGGCGCGTGAGCGGTAAAGTCCGACGGCGTGCACCTCAAGAGCCTGACCCTGCGAGGTTTCAAGTCCTTCGCTTCCGCCACGACGCTGCGCTTCGAGCCCGGCATCACCTGCGTCGTGGGTCCCAACGGGTCCGGTAAGTCCAACGTCGTCGATGCCCTGTCGTGGGTCATGGGCGAGCAGGGCGCCAAGTCGCTGCGCGGCGGCAAGATGGAGGACGTCATCTTCGCCGGCACCACCGGCCGCCCGCCGCTCGGCCGCGCCGAGGTCTCCCTCACCATCGACAACGCCGACGGCGCGCTGCCCATCGACTAC
>NZ_JAGMUE010000536.1:0-612 GCF_019049165.1 Streptomyces sp. AC627_RSS907 | reverse complement strand
GTCCACAGCCGCGAACGCTCCAGGAAGTCCGCGCCCTCGAAGAGCGCGTCCGCGATCCCGAGGTCGAACACCTGCTGGCCCTTGAGCTGCCGGTTCTGGTTCAGCGCGTTCTCGATGATGACGCTGACCGCGCGGTCGGCGCCGACCAGGTTCGGCAGCAGCGTGCAGCCGCCCCAGCCGGGCACCAGGCCGAGGAAGACCTCGGGCAGCGCGAAGGCGGGCAGCGCCTTGGAGACGGTGCGGTAGGTGCAGTGCAGGCCGACCTCGACGCCGCCGCCCATCGCCGCGCCGTTGTAGTACGCGAAGGTCGGCACCGCGAGCTGGGACAGCCGCTTGAAGACGTCGTGCCCGCCCTTGCCGATGGCCAGCGCGTCCTCGTGCCGCTTGAGCAGCTCGACGCCCTTGAGGTCGGCGCCGACGGCGAAGATGAACGGCTTTCCGGTGAGGCCGACGCCGACGATCTCGCCGTCCGCGGCCTCCTTCTCCACCTGGTCGATGGCCGCGTTCAGGTTGGCCAGCGACTGCGGACCGAAGGTGGTGGGCTTGGTGTGGTCGAACCCGTTGTCCAGGGTGATCAGCGCGAACCGCCCGGCGCCGGGCAGGTCGAGGTGG
>NZ_JAGMUE010000535.1:0-501 GCF_019049165.1 Streptomyces sp. AC627_RSS907 | reverse complement strand
GCCTTGTACACACCGCCCGTCACGTCACGAAAGTCGGTAACACCCGAAGCCGGTGGCCCAACCCCTTGTGGGAGGGAGCTGTCGAAGGTGGGACTGGCGATTGGGACGAAGTCGTAACAAGGTAGCCGTACCGGAAGGTGCGGCTGGATCACCTCCTTTCTAAGGAGCACTTCTAAGCCAGGCTTGCTTGGTTCAGAGGCCAGTACATCAGCGAACGTCTGATGCTGGTTGCTCATGGGTGGAACGTTGACTATTCGGCATCTTGACCAGCTTGTCTTCCTAGTACTGCTTCGGCGTGGAACGGGAGAGTGAGTGGTGGGGGTGTCGGGCACGCTGTTGGGTGTCTGAGGGCGCGGCCGTATGGCTGGGTCTTCGGTGCCGGCCCCAGTGCACTCGAGCTCTGGCTCGGGGTGATGGGTGGTTGGTCGTTGTTTGAGAACTGCACAGTGGACGCGAGCATCTGTGGCCAAGTTTTTAAGGGCGCACGGTGGATGCCTTGGC
>NZ_JAGMUE010000534.1:0-737 GCF_019049165.1 Streptomyces sp. AC627_RSS907 | reverse complement strand
GGTCAAGGTCGTCGACATCGAGACCGGCCGCAAGGTCGCCAAGGGCGAGCCCGGGCTGATGATGGTCTCCACCAAGGCCCAGTGCCTGGACTACGTCGGCGAGAGCGACCGGCACGCGGAGAAGGTCGACGGCCAGTGGTGGAACACCGGCGACGTCGGCGAGATGCACGCGCTCGGCCGCCTCAAGCTGGTCGACCGCGAGGTGGACATCATCCCCGGCACCAGCGGCATCGAGCTGGAGAGCATCCTGCTCGACCGGCTGCCCCGCGCCTCCGACGTCACCGTGCTCGGCCTGCCGGGCGAACTGCCCGTGCCCGTGCTGTCCATGGTGGACGACAAGCTCGACCCGCAGGAGTGGGCCGCCGCGACGGCCGGGCTGCCCCCGATGGCCGAGCCGAAGCTCGTGCCCTGGGACGAGGTGCCGCGCACCGCGACCTGGAAGGTGCGCCGGCTCGACCTGCGCGAACAGGTGCTGGGCAGCAAGGAGGCCATCGGCTCCGGCCGCTGGACCTGAGACGGGACCTCCCGTCCGGCGCGGGGCCAGGCCCCGCGCCGGACGCCGCCACCGGCCCGCTCGCGGCCGGCCGGCGGGGACGGGCGGCGCGGCACCGTGGCCGCGCGGCGACGCCCGGCAGCAGACGACGAACCACCGAGGAACCACCATCCGACGGGACCGGCCCGCGCGAGCACGCGGGCGTCACGACTCCGCCCGCACCACGCGCCGGGCCGGGCACCCG
>NZ_JAGMUE010000533.1:0-603 GCF_019049165.1 Streptomyces sp. AC627_RSS907 | reverse complement strand
CCGGCCGTCTCTACGCTGGCCCCACACATCGCGGCGCACAGGGGGAGGTCCACGGAGATGAGCGGTGCGAGCGGTGCGAAGGCCCGTCTGGTGACCGACATCAGGGAGATCTTCGCGACGCTGGAGGCTCCCGGCGAACTCAGGGCGGAGCTGCTCCGAGGGGAGATCGTCATGACGGGCGGGCCCGACTGGGCCCACAACATGATCGTCACGCGCGTACGAGACCAGGTCCCGCAGAACCGCTGGTATCCGGTGGCGACTCAGGACATCGCCATCCCCGGCGAGGTCAGCGAGCCGCAGCCGGACCTCGTCGTCATCGAGCACGGCGCCTTCGACGGTCGCTCCCGGCTCGTGCCCGCCCCGGCGACCACCCTCCTCCTGGAGGTCGTCTCCAAGACCAGCAAGCACCGGGACCACGTCACCAAGCGCTCGATCTACGCCGCCGGGCAGGTCCCCGCGTACCTGATCATCGACCCCTACGCGGCCACCTGCGTGCTGCTGACCGAGCCGCGCGGCTCGGGCGAGGCGGCCGACTACCGGACCGAGCGCACCAGCGAGTTCGGCGAGCCGGTGCCGATCGGCGCGCTCGGCATCGACCTTGAC
>NZ_JAGMUE010000532.1:0-729 GCF_019049165.1 Streptomyces sp. AC627_RSS907 | reverse complement strand
GGCCGGCCACGGGCCGCGCGCGGAGCACGCGTTCCGGACCCGCGTACCGGTTAACCTGGGCGAAACAAATGGGTCATGCTCGGGAAATCCCGGCTACCTATGGTCGGGCCCGGCGCACCACCGCACAGGTCAGCGCTATCGAAGCAACCCCGACCGCTCCCGGCCGGGCTAGGAGGAGTGGGATGTTCCAGAACGGCGACGACGCCAAGAAGTTCATCGCGGATGAGGACGTCAAGTTCGTGGACGTCCGCTTCTGCGACCTGCCTGGCGTGATGCAGCACTTCACCATTCCGGCGACGGTGTTCGACCCCTCCGAAGAGCTCGCCTTCGACGGTTCCTCGATCCGCGGCTTCCAGGCGATCCACGAGTCCGACATGGCGCTGCGCGCGGACCTGAGCACGGCGCGCGTCGACCCGTTCCGCCGGGACAAGACGCTCAACATCAACTTCTTCATCCACGACCCGATCACGGGCGAGCAGTACAGCCGCGACCCGCGCAACATCGCCAAGAAGGCCGAGGCGTACCTGGCCTCCACCGGCATCGCGGACACCGCGTTCTTCGGCCCCGAGGCCGAGTTCTACGTCTTCGACAACGTGCGCTTCAGCACCGCCGCGAACGAGTCCTTCTACCACATCGACTCCGAGGCCGGCGCCTGGAACACCGGCGCGGTGGAGAACAACCGCGGCTACAAGGTGCGCTACAAGGGCGGCTACTTCCCGGCCCCGCCGG
>NZ_JAGMUE010000531.1:0-911 GCF_019049165.1 Streptomyces sp. AC627_RSS907 | reverse complement strand
TTCCAGGATCTCCCCCACCGGCGGGCCGCGCGGACGCGGTCGCGCCACGAGCGAGGAGCCTGCCATGACCGATGCCTTCACCGTGCTCGTCACCGGCGCGACCGGCAACCAGGGCGGGGCCACCGCCCGCGCCCTGCTGGCCCGCGGCCGGACGGTCCGCGCCCTGGTCCGCGACCCGGACAAGCCCGCCGCGCTGGCCCTGCGGAAGCTGGGCGCGGAACTGGTCAGGGGCGACCTCAACGACGCCGGGTCGCTGCGCGCGGCCATGGCCGGCGTGGACGGCGTGTTCAGCGTGCAGCCGCTGGCGTACGAACCGGAGACGCTGGCCGCCGAGGTCCGCCAGGGCAAGGCGGTGGCGGACGCCGCTCTGGACGCGGGCGTGGCACACCTGGTCTACAGCTCCGTCGGCGGCGCCGAACGGAACACGGGCATCGGCCACTTCGAGACCAAGGCCGAGATCGAGCGGCACATCCTGGCCCTCGGCCTGCCCGCGACGATCCTGCGGCCGGTGTTCTTCATGGACAACCTCCTGCACTACGCCGACGCGCGGGGTGAGCGGGTGCTGGAGCTGCCGGTCAGGCCGGAGCGGCCGATGCAGATGATCGCCAGCGAGGACGTCGCCCGCTTCGTCGACGCGGCCTTCACCGACCCCGACCGCTACCTGGGCCGACAGCTCGAAATCGCGGGCGACGAGCTGACGTTCACGGACGTGGCGCGGGTCTACGAGCGCGTCACCGGCACCCCGACGCGGCTGGCTCCCCTTCCCATCGAGGAGCGCATGTTCGCGTGGTTCGCCGAGGAGGGCTACCGGGCCGACATCCCGTCGCTGCGCGCACTCCGGCCGGAACTGCTGACGTTCGAGGAGTTCCTGCGCGCGCGGCTCGCGCCGGCGCGCGACTGACCCCCCGGCC
>NZ_JAGMUE010000530.1:0-543 GCF_019049165.1 Streptomyces sp. AC627_RSS907 | reverse complement strand
CGGCATGACCTGCGCCGCCTGCGTCGGCCGCGTCGAGAAGCGCCTCGGCCGCCTCGAAGGCGTCACCGCCACCGTCAACCTCGCCACCGAACGCGCCCACATCACCCACCCGGCGAGCGTCTCCGTGGCCGAGCTGACGGCCACCGTCGAGAAGGCCGGCTACACCGCCGAGCCGGTGCCGACCTCGGCCGGGCGCGGCGCCACGGGCGACGACCGTGCGGAGCCGGACGCCGACGGCGCGCAGGACCAGCAGGACCAGCGGGAGAAGAAGAAGGCCGCCATCGCCCGCGAGGAGCGGGACCGGCTGCTGATCACGGCCCTGCTGTCGATCCCGGTGCTGGTCATCTCGATGGTCCCGGCCCTCCAGTTCCGCAACTGGCAGTGGGTGTGCTTCGTGCTCTCCACGCCGGTCGCCGCCTGGGGCTCGTGGCCCTTCCACGCACGGGCGGCCCGCGGGCTGCGCCACGGCGCGGCCACCATGGACACGCTGGTCTCGCTCGGCGTCATCGCCGCCTTCTCCTGGTCCACGTACGCGCTCTTCTT
>NZ_JAGMUE010000529.1:0-567 GCF_019049165.1 Streptomyces sp. AC627_RSS907 | reverse complement strand
CCGACTGGACGTGCACGCCGTGTCGGACGTGCGCCAGGTGTTGGAGCTGGCGCTGAGCCCCGCCACGGACGCGGACCTGGTGGCCGGCGCGGACAGCCGGACGCGGGTTGCCGCGTGAGCTGACCCGGGCCGCGCCCGAACGGCGATGCCGAGGCCGGCGTTCCCTCTTCACCTGCGGTGGAGCGGGAAGCGCCGGCCTCGGCGCGTCAGCCCCGGGAGTCCGCGGTCACGGGCCGCGATGAGGCGTCCGCGGGGTCAACGACTCGGGGCGTACGAGGGGGTCATGGGCGCGCGGGCGAGGTCCCTGACCTTCGACAACGCGAGACGCCAGGGAGGTCGAACGGCCACGCGCTCCGATGCGCCGTGTGCGTGTGACAGCCACTCAACTCGAAAGGGCAAACGAGTCGTTGGCTCTCTCGATGACCTTGACAGGCAGACAGGTCTGTCTGTTAATTTTGGAGTGTCAGACAGACCTGTCTGTTCGCTACTGAACTCGCCCGTGCGGCCTCGCCGCACGCACCGGTCGTACGCATCGCCTCCGAACAGGAGACTCCCGTGGCATCCGAG
>NZ_JAGMUE010000528.1:0-773 GCF_019049165.1 Streptomyces sp. AC627_RSS907 | reverse complement strand
AACCAGGTCCGCCCGCGCGCCGTGTTCAGCGCGGTGGCCGCCTCCCACTGGCCGACCGGTACGCCGTCGATGCCGGCGCGGTAGACCTCGGCGACGTACGTCGAGTAGTGCAGGCCGAGCGCGATCACGCCCGTGGTGAGCGCGGAGAACTTGATGTCCCAGCTCGGCAGCACCCAGTAGAAGAAGAAGAGTTGCACCAGCAGCGGCGTGTTGCGGATGAACTCCACGAAGACGCCCACCGGCCAGCGCACGAAGCGCGTCGGCGAGCGCAGGGCCAGCGCCCACACCAGGCCGAGCGCGAAGGCGAGCACCGAGCCGAGCGCGGTGGCCTGCAACGTGATGAGCAGCCCGTCGAGCAGTTCGGGCAGGAAGTCCCTGGCGACGTCCCAGTTCCAGGTCACTTGGCACCTCCCGGAGCCAGGGCGTCGGCGGACTTCGGCGTGCCGGAACGGTTCGCCGCGGTCCTGGCCGGCCTCTTCGTCAGCTTGGCCAGCAGGCCGTTGCCCGGCGGCGGCGCCTGCCCGATGCTCGCCTTGGCCTTGCGCTCAAGGAGTCGCATCGCCCGGGTGAGGAGGAAGGCGAGCACGAAGTACAGGACCAGAATGATCGAGTAGATCTCCAGGCTCTCGCCGGTCGCCAGGCGCGAGAGCTGGGCGGCGAAGGTGATGTCCGCGACGCTCACGGCCGACACCAGCGCGGTCGCCTTCAGCAGCTCGATCAGCAGGTTGTTGAACGGCGGGATCATCTCGGGGATGGCCTGCGGCAGCACCACC
>NZ_JAGMUE010000057.1:0-618 GCF_019049165.1 Streptomyces sp. AC627_RSS907 | reverse complement strand
CATCGGGCGGCCGGCCGACCAAGGCCGTCTGGAACCTGGACGAGGAGGCCACGGCCACCGCCGTCGCGGGGCGCGGCCAGCGCGTCACCGGCATCCCGCACGGCGGCCCGACCCTGGGCGCGCCCGGCGTGGCCGGCGGCGCCCTGTCCCTGGACGGCGTGGACGACCACGTACGCACCGGCCAACCCGTGCTCGACACCCACCAGAGCTTCACCGCCTCGCTGTGGGCCAGGCTGCCCAAGGACCGGGGCGAGCGGTCCATGGTCGCCCTCAGCCAGGCCGGCAACACCCTGCGCGGCTTCGAGCTGTACCACTCGCCCACCCTCGGCTGGGTCTTCCTGCGAGCAGGTGCCGACGACCCGAACGCCCCGGTGGTCCGCGCCGCCCAGCGCCCGTGCCCCGACAGCCAGCCGACCTGCGCGGGCGCCGGCCTCGGCGAGTGGGCCCACGTGGTCGCCGTCTACGACCACGACGCCGGGCAGATGAAGCTGTACGTCAACGGCTCGCTCAAGGCCACCGAGGCGTTCACCACGCCGTGGCTCGCGCGCGGCCACGTCACCCTCGGGGCCGCCGAGTACGCCGACGGCTTCGGCGGCTTCTTCCGGGGTGACCTGGACG
>NZ_JAGMUE010000527.1:0-628 GCF_019049165.1 Streptomyces sp. AC627_RSS907 | reverse complement strand
GGCTACACCTACGGCGTGCGGGCCTTCGCCCAGGTGCTGCGCTCCACGCCGGAGGGCACCGGCCTCTCCCTCCTGGCCATCAGCGGCTCGGTGGCCACCGAGGTGACGGGGCCTGCCCTCGAGGACGCGTGGAAGGTGCTGCGCACGCTGGCCGCCGACGGGCTCACGGACGACGAGCGCGACGTGGCCGTGCAGAACCTGGTGGGGATCGCCCCGTTGAAGTACGAGACGGCCGCCTCGGTCGCGGGCACCCTCGCGGACCAGGTAGAGCAGCACCTGCCGGACGACTTTCAGGCCCACCTCTACCGGCGGCTCGCGGAGACCGGCACGGTCGAGGCGACCGCCGCGGCCGTCGCCGCCTTCCCCACCGACCGGCTGGTGACCGTGCTGGTCGGCGACGCCTCGGTGATCGCCGAGCCGGTGAAGGCGCTGGGCATCGGGGACGTACGGGTGGTGAGCGGCTAGCGGTTAGCGGCGGGACACCCCGGTGGCCCGAGCCGGGCTGGCGAGCCGTCAGGTGCCGTCCGGCCCGGGCCCGGCCCTGCGCCGCCCGTGCCGCCCGCGCTGCCCGTGCCGTCAGCGCCCGGAGCGCCGGGAGGCGCGTCGAGCGGTCCACGGGGCCGGGGCG
>NZ_JAGMUE010000526.1:0-687 GCF_019049165.1 Streptomyces sp. AC627_RSS907 | reverse complement strand
GACCCAGGGCCAGGCCGAGGGCGTCGAAGCCGGGGCCGAGATTGGCGCTGGTGGCAGGGGTGCGCACCCGGACGGCGGCGGCACGGAACGCTGGACCGGCCATCGCTCGATGACTCTCCTTGTGTGACTGCGGACGTGTGACGACAAGTGTGTGCGGGCTGCGGTGTACGGGCTGCGGTTTATCGAAGAAGTACGGAACACCGCGAGGACCGTTTCGGCAATGCCGCACGGAGCCGATTGCTCAGCGGCGGGTGCTCTGCGACGGGGCGGATTCAGTACAGCCTATCGAAGGAAGGTTCTGTGGCGACATAGGGCGCACGGGAGGCGCACGATGCGTGTCGTGAGCCGTCCCGTGCTCCGTTATCCCCGCTTATCACTGTCCAGCGGGATAAAACCGAGGCAATTAACGGCTATTCCGCGAGACCGTCGCCCGGTCCGCGGCCACCGCTTACCCAAGGTTACGCCAGGTGCGGGCCAGCGGTCAGGCCAGCCCGAGGCTGCCGGCCGCGGCGTCCGCGTCCACCGCCACGGTGACCGGCTGCGGCGCGCCCGCCACCGCCCAGTCCGGGTCCTTGAGGCCGTTGCCGGTGACCGTGCACACGATGCGCTGCCCCGGATCGACCTTGCCCTGCTCGGCGGCCTTGAGCAGCCCGGCCACGCTGGCGGCCGACGCGGGCTCCACGCAGA
>NZ_JAGMUE010000525.1:0-556 GCF_019049165.1 Streptomyces sp. AC627_RSS907 | reverse complement strand
GACTTCGCCCGAGCCCTGTTCGGCGTGTGGGCCGCGGGCGCGGTGGCCGTCCCGCTGCCGCCGCCCGTACGGTTCGCGTCGCTGGACATCCACCTGCGCCGGATCGCCCTGGCCATGCGGCAGTCTCAGGTGCGCGTGGTGCTCTCCGACGCCACGCTGGGCCGACTGATCGGTCCCGAACTCGGCGGCCCGGGCGGCGAGTTCGAGGTGCTCGACGTGGCGCGTACCGCAGCCGCCACGGCCCACCACCTGGAGGTGTCCGACCAGGAGCCCGGGCTCGTCCAGTACACCTCCGGGACCAGCGCGCACCCCAAGGGCGTGGTGCTCAGCCACGCCAACCTGCTGGCCAACGTCACGGCCATCGGCAAGGCGCTCGGCGTCACCGAGGCAGAGGTGTCCTGTAGCTGGCTGCCCCTCTTCCACGACATGGGGCTGATCGGCATGCTGCTCACCCCCGCGCTGCACGGCGCGCAGACCCTGCTGCTGCCACCCGAGGACTTCCTGCGCGACCCCGGCCGCTGGCTGCGCCTGATCAACCGCCACCGGGCGACCGCCG
>NZ_JAGMUE010000524.1:0-602 GCF_019049165.1 Streptomyces sp. AC627_RSS907 | reverse complement strand
GACCTGGGTGGCCCGACCGCCCTCGCGGGGCAGCTCGGCGACCATCTCGGCCAGATCGGCGGTGTTGACGAGGTTCCCGTTGTGGCCCAGCGCGATCGAGCCGTTCGCGGTCGCGCGGAAGGTGGGCTGCGCGTTCTCCCACACCGACGCACCGGTGGTGGAGTAGCGGGCGTGCCCCACGGCGATGTGGCCGCGGAGGGAGCCGAGGGAGGTTTCGTCGAAGACCTGAGAGACCAGGCCCATGTCCTTGAAGACGAGAATCTGGGAGCCGTTGCTCACTGCGATGCCCGCGGACTCCTGTCCACGGTGCTGCAGCGCGTACAGCCCGAAATAGGTGAGTTTGGCGACCTCTTCACCCGGAGCCCAGACACCGAAGACGCCGCAGGCGTCTTGGGGGCCCTTCTCGCCGGGAAGGAGATCGTGGCTGAGTAGTCCGTCACCACGCACAACACACACTGTACCCGCGGTCGGGGGTCAGGCGTTCGGTCGACCTTGGGAGTGGACGGTTACATTCCGTTACGGGCGAGATCTCAGGGCCCGGGCGGAGATGGCCCTGAGGCGGGCTGGATCGGGCGTGCGGTGCGGCGCGAAGGCCGTGTCGT
>NZ_JAGMUE010000523.1:0-646 GCF_019049165.1 Streptomyces sp. AC627_RSS907 | reverse complement strand
GGCTCGCCCCGCACGATCGGCGCCGAGCCGTACGCCTGGAAGCCCCACATGCGCGGCGTACGGGAGGAGACGGCCGCGTGACCCTGCGGGGACGGGACGGCGTACTCCTGGTAGCCCTTCCAGTACGCGGTGATGTTGCCCGCGTTGCCGACCGGCAGCACGTGGATGTCGGGAGCGTCTCCGAGCGCGTCGACCACCTCGAACGCGGCGGTCTTCTGACCCTCGATACGCGCCGGATTGACCGAATTCACCAGTGCGACCGGGTACTTCTCGGACAGTTCGCGCGCCAGCGTGAGGCAGTCGTCGAAGTTGCCGTCCACCTGCAGGATGCGCGAGCCGTGCACCAGGGCCTGGCCCATCTTGCCGAGGGCGATCTTGCCCTGGGGCACCAGGACCGCGCACACCATGCCGGCGCGCACCGCGTACGCCGCGGCCGAGGCGGAGGTGTTGCCCGTGGAGGCGCAGATGACGGCCTTGGCGCCGGCCTCCTTGGCCTGGGTGATGGCCATCGTCATGCCGCGGTCCTTGAAGGACCCGGTCGGGTTGGCGCCCTCGACCTTGAGATGAACCTCACACCCGGTGCGCTCGGAGAGCACCTGCGCGGGGACCAGCGGCGTGCCGCCCTCGCGCAGTGTCACCACCGGAG
>NZ_JAGMUE010000522.1:0-736 GCF_019049165.1 Streptomyces sp. AC627_RSS907 | reverse complement strand
CTCCAGTCCTTCCTCAACCTCTACTACGCCCTGATGGACGTCCTGCGCACCGAGGAGGACTTCGCCGAGCTGGCGCACGCCTACCTCGCGCGGGCCCGGGCGCAGGGGGTGCGGCACGCCGAGATCTTCTTCGACCCGCAGGCCCACGTCGCGCGCGGGGTGCCGATCGGCACGGTCATCGACGGCCTCGCCCGCGCGCTGGACCAGGCGCCCGGGACGTACGGCATCACCACCCGCCTCATCATGTGCTTCCTGCGCGACGAGAGCGCCGAGTCGGCGCTGGCCACCTTCGAGGCGGCCCGCCCCTGGCTGGGGAGGATCACCGCGGTCGGGCTCGACTCGGCCGAGGTGGGCAACCCGCCGTCGAAGTTCCGCGAGGTCTTCGAGCGGGCCCGCGCCGCCGGGCTGAAGTGCGTGGCGCACGCGGGCGAGGAGGGCCCGCCCGGCTACGTGTGGGAGGCGCTCGACATCCTCGGCGTGGATCGGATCGACCACGGCGTGCGCTGCCTGGAGGACGAGGCGCTGGTGGCCCGGCTGGTCGCGGACCAGACGCCGCTGACCGTGTGCCCGCTGTCCAACGTGCGGCTGCGGGTGTACGAGAACCTGGCCGACCACCCGTTGCCCGCCATGCTCGCGGCCGGCCTGCGGGTGTGCGTCAACTCCGACGACCCGGCGTACTTCGGCGGCTACGTCGGCGACAAATACACCGCCGTCCGTGAGGCGCTCGGCCTGGACC
>NZ_JAGMUE010000521.1:0-703 GCF_019049165.1 Streptomyces sp. AC627_RSS907 | reverse complement strand
GCCCGCTGGGAGTCCGCGCGTACGGCGGCCGGGTAGCGGGAGCCGGTGTAGGCGAAGTCGCGCATGCCCAGCTTCGTGGCGCCCGCGATCAGGCCGTCGTCCTGGTCGGGGTCGATGGCGAAGGCCACGTCAGGCGAGGGCTCCTTGCTGGGTACGCCCCAGGTCCGGTCGGCCGGCTCCCGGTCGGTGGGGCGGGGCGGCTCCAACCCGTCCTCGCCGCTGCGCGCGAACTCGTCCCCGCGTACGACCCGGTAGCGGACGCCGAGGACCTCGATCTCGTTGACCGGTTCGCGTTCGAGCACGGCAACGGCGGCCAGCAGTTCGCGTCGCACCGCTGGGTCGTCGGTGTCGTCCTTGGCCTTGAACCACAGGTGCGAGTTGAGTGCGTCCCGGGACTGCTGGGGCATGCCGTCCGTCACCGGCAACAGCACTCGCCAGCCCGGCCCCACGGCGGGGTCCTGCGCAGCGACCCCGAAGACGGGCCCCCGCAGGGCCGGGTTCGGGTAGCGCCGCGAGGCGGTCACCGCGTCGGCCTCCGTCACCCAGGCGACCGGGTCGTCGCGGCGGACCAGCGCTGCGTGCAGGGCGTCGAGCTGTCGCTTCCAGTCATCAACCATGCGCACATTGTGAGCGACGCGGGTTGGTGGCCGGGTTGAATCCGCCCAAGTGGTCCAGGCGCGGGCGGGGTTGGGGCATGGTGGGT
>NZ_JAGMUE010000520.1:0-569 GCF_019049165.1 Streptomyces sp. AC627_RSS907 | reverse complement strand
CTCGATGACTGCCGTGGCCTTCTGTACGGAGTGCGCCGTATCAATCACTCCGTCGTGCGCGAGCAGCATCACCCGCTCGAAGGCGAGGGCCTGCTCGACGCCCATCTGGGTCAGGTCGTCCGCGAGTTCGCGCTCGCTGCGGGTCGCCGTCCGCATCTCCTTGCGGACCTCGTACAGCAGCACCGACGCGTGGATGGACGCGCGGACGCGTCCGATGTAGTTCGCGTACGCGTCGAGCTTGTGGCCGTCCCAGCGGGACTGTAACTCCCGCTTGCGCTTGCCCCGTTCCATGAGCTCATTCGTAGCGTACGAAGTGAGCGCGCCCAAGACGACCGCTGCGATCGTGACCAACTGAGCGACTGTGTCCAAGACTCCCCCTCAAGCCCCAGGCAACTCATCATCTCGGGCTTCTCGCGGCGCCCGCCGCCGCGTCACGCCTCGTTGATCGGGATCTCGTACACGATTTCGCAGTGCGCTGCGGGCACCACGATGTCCGCGGTTTCCACCGGGCGGCCGTCCTGAGCGAAGTACGTGCGCTGGATCGCGGTGACCAGTGCGCCCTTCTGTAC
>NZ_JAGMUE010000519.1:0-665 GCF_019049165.1 Streptomyces sp. AC627_RSS907 | reverse complement strand
TCGGCCGGGGCGCCCCGTACGGCGGCGGGAGCGTCGCCGGGTTCGGCAGCGGGGGCGGGAGCGTCGATGGGCGAAGACGGGCCGTCCGCGTGTGCGGGGCGGGTGGCCGCGCGGGGAAAGTGCTCAGGGAAGTCGTCCAGGTTGGCCACGGAGGCGCCGCGCCAGCCGTAGATCGCCTGGCAGGGGTCGCCCACGGCGGTCACGGCGTGCCCCACGCCCTCGCCGGCTCCCCCCACGCCCGGCGTGCCGTCGCCCGGCGACGTGCGCTCACCCGCCGTCCGCTCACCCGGCGCCCGCTCGCCGGGCGGCGCCTGCTCGCCCGCGCCGAAGAGGCTCGACAGCAGGAGCCGCTGGGCCACCGACGTGTCCTGGTACTCGTCGAGGAGGACGACCGCGAACTCCGCGCGCAGCGCCCGGCCGACCTCCGGATGGTGGCGCGCCAGGGTCGCCGACAGGGCGATCTGGTCGCCGAAGTCGAGCAGGTCGAGGCGGCGCTTCTCGGCGCGGTAGCGGCCGACAAGGTCGAGCAGTTCGAGCCGGGCCCGGGCCGCGTCGGGCACCTTGCGCAGGTCGTCGTTGCTGAGCTTGACGGCGTCGAGGGCGGCGAGAAGCTCCGTGTCGTACTCCCGCAACCGCTCGACCGGGACCAGGTGCTCGGCCAGTTC
>NZ_JAGMUE010000518.1:0-645 GCF_019049165.1 Streptomyces sp. AC627_RSS907 | reverse complement strand
CCGCCAAGTCGCTCTCCTACACGGCGACGACACTCGCATGG
This sequence comes from Streptomyces sp. AC627_RSS907, assembly GCF_019049165.1. Taxonomy (NCBI): domain Bacteria; kingdom Bacillati; phylum Actinomycetota; class Actinomycetes; order Kitasatosporales; family Streptomycetaceae; genus Streptomyces; species Streptomyces sp. AC627_RSS907. Next base: position 604 of record NZ_JAGMUE010000518.1, on the reverse strand, counting down.
CTGGGTGACCCTGCCGCAGAGCCCTATGCCAGGGAAGTCATCGCACGACTCGCTCCAGCCCGGGACATTCACACATGGCCCCGCCGCGTCGCGTCGGCGAACATTGATCTGGCTCTCACGCTTCTCGGCGGTGACCGGCTGGACGAAGCCTGCCAGGCCGCGCAGCAAGCCATACTGTCCGGCCGCGTGGTGCCGTCGAACCATTGGCGCGCTCTGGAAGTCGTGAAAGCAGTGGAGGCGCGGAAGCTACCCGAAGCTTCGGAACTGCGTGAGGCTTATCAGGGGCTTCGGCGGTGACAGAAGCAGGGGCGCGGGCGCCACGGCGCGCCTCCCAGCCTGCGGGACGCGCTGACGCACCTCGCCGGCATCGCGTGTGCGGGTCCCCTGGACTTCGGGTGACGGGCCGGGTCCCTTCGGGCCCGCAAGGAGCGGCCTGCCCCCGGCGGGCGCCCTCACTACCGGGCGGGAATACTCGGTCGCACGGCCTGGTTGACACCGGGAACGCTTGAAGATTCAAGCGTATGTCGAATGACGACGCAGCGACAAGGAGTAGCCCGGTGAAGGTCGAGATCTACAGTGACATCGCATGCCCGTGGTGCTACGT
>NZ_JAGMUE010000056.1:0-17813 GCF_019049165.1 Streptomyces sp. AC627_RSS907 | reverse complement strand
CCGGCTGCCGACCCGCACCAGCCCCCCGGTCGTCCTGCTGCACGGCTTCATCGACAACCGCTCGGTCTTCCTCTTCCTGCGCCGCAGCCTGGCCCAGCACGGCCGCCACCAGGTCGAGTCACTGAACTACTCACCCCTGACCTGCGACATCCGTACCGCCGCCGAGCTACTCGGCCGGCACATAGAGGAAATCTGCGAGCGGACGGGCAGCGAGCGCGTCGACGTCGTCGGGCACAGCCTCGGCGGGCTGATCGCGCGGTACTACGTGCAGCGGCTCGGTGGAGACCTCCGCGTCCGGACGCTCGTGACGCTCGGCACCCCGCATGCCGGCACCCGGGTGGTCCCGCTCGCGAACGCGCACCCGATCGTGCGCCAGATGCGCCCCGGTTCGGCGGTGCTCGAAGAGCTGAACCGGCCCTGCCCCGGCTGCCGTACGCAGTTCGTCAGCTTCTGGAGCGACCTGGACCGCGTGATGGACCCGCTGGAAACGGCCTGCCTCGACCACCCCGACCTGACGGTGCAGAACGTACGCGTGAGCGGCATCGGCCACCTCGCCCTGCCTGTGCACCCCGCCGTGGCCACCGGGATACGGCAGGCACTCGACACCACCGAACCGGAGGCGGGCCCGACTACGGGCTCGACCGCGGACCCGGAGACGGACTCACAGACGGGCAAGCGCGCCGGCGGTCTGACGGTCGCCTGAGGCCCGCCCACCGTGGGACACCCCGCGGGCTGCTCCCGAAATCGGCCGCCGCCACCCGATCGACATCGAACGAATTTCGAACACAAAGCCAAACCCGCGCCCGCCGTCCCCCAAAACACGGCCGATTGCCCGTTTCCTGCGCGCATGAAACCTGACGAAGATTGTCGTGCCCGCATACCGCCGGGTACAGTCGCCGCACTGCTCTGGCAGCCCCTGTTGTCGAGGCGAAAGAGAAGTTGGTGAACGACCGTCACCCGTCGGGGACCATGACCACCCCGGCTCCGGCTTCCGACGCCGCCCCGGCGCACCACGCGTCGTACGGCACGCAGGAGGCCCCGTACGGCGACTTCACCACGTACGGCGGCTACGACACCACTGGTTTTCCCACCGGAGGTACCGCCACGGCGGCCTTCGACGCGGACCCCCTCTTCGGCAGCCTCCCCGGCCACGGCACCGACACCGACACCGACACCGGTATGTACGACGCCACCGGCTCGTACGACACCACGGGTGCGTACGACGCCACCCAGTGGTCCACCGGCAGCGGGCAGGTCCTGGACCAGGACGCCTACGCGGCCCAGCACCCCACCGCCTACGACACCGGCGCCTATGACACGACCACGTGGACGGCCGGCTTCCAGCAGGCCGTGACCGTGCCGCAGCAGTCCAACGGCGCGGACGCCACCGGGGAGTGGGACACCGGCGCCTGGGCGCGTCCCGACGAGTCCGGCGATGCCGCCGGCCAGACCCAGCAGTGGGCCTGGGGCACGCAGACCTTCGAGACCGGCACCTTCGAGACCGGCACCTTCGGCACGGGCACCCTGGAGACCGGTTCCTTCACCACCGGCACGTTCAACACGGCCGCGTTCAGCACGGGCGCGTTCAGCACGGGCGCGTTCGCCGGTGACACGCTCGACACCGGCGCCTACGACGCCACGCAGTGGAACTCCGACGGCGCCAAGGCAACGGAGCCGGAGCCTGAGCCGGAGCCGGCGGAGAACACCGCGCCGGTCACCCCACCGCCCGCCGAGGAGCCCGTCCCGCGCGACGACGGGCTGGCCGCCACCGGCGAACTGCCCGTCGTGCCCCACCTCCTCGAGGGCCAGGAAGAGATCACCCCGGCGGCCAGGGTCCCGGCCGCCCGCTCCGCCTCCCGTGGCGGGTCGCGTTCCCGTCGCCGCCAACCCGCCAAACGCTCGGCCCTGCTCACCATCGCCGTGCCGTCGGCCTGCGTGATGAGCGTCGCGGGCATCGCCGCCGCCTCCGTCTCCAGCCTGACCGGTGACGACGACACGGAGACCACGGCATCGGCGGCGGACGCGGACGCGGCGCCGGTGAAACCGTCCACCGCCAACAACAAACTGGACACGCAGCTCACGAGCCTCGCCGCCGGAGCCGACGACTTCGCCGACCGGGCCAGCCGGACGCAGGAGCGCATCGATCTCAAGGCCGAGCAGGACGCCGAGAAGAAGCGGGCGGCGGCGGAGGCGGCCCGCAAGGAGCGGCTGCGTCCCAAGTTCGCGCTTCCGGTCGCACAGCACGGCCTCAGCGCGTACTACGGCCAGGCCGGCATCAACTGGATGTCCGTGCACAGCGGCATCGACTTCCCCGTGCTCACCGGCGCCACCGTGATGGCCGCGACCGACGGCACGGTCAGTACGCGGTACAACAGCGCGTACGGGAACATGATGATCGTGACGGCGAAGGACGGCACGGAGACGTGGTACTGCCACCTCTCCCGTTACCAGGTCGCCCCCGGTACGACGGTGAAGGCCGGCGACGCGATCGCGTTGTCCGGCGACTCCGGCAACTCGACCGGCCCGCACCTGCACTTCGAGGTGCGGCCCGCGGGCGGCTCGTCCATCGACCCGCTCGCGTGGCTGCGCAGCCACGGCCTCGACCCGACGTGACGCCGTAACGTCTCAGCAGGCACCCGGGCCCGAGCCGCAGCCCGGGCCCTCGACCACGCCCTCAGAGCTTCTCCACCGGCGCGTACCGCAGCAGCAGCCGCTTCGGCTTGGTGTCCCCGAAGTCGATCGTCGCCTCCGCGTTGGCCCCGGTGCCCTTGACCCCGACCACCGTCCCGAGCCCGAACTGGTCGTGCGTGACACGGTCGCCGACCGTCAGCGCGACCGTCGGCTGCTCGGCGCTGCGCCGGGTGGCGAAGCCGGACGCACCCGACGTCGAGGAGCGGGAACGGGACGACGACAACGAGGCGGCCACTCCCGAGACCGGTGCGGAGGAGGCGGGCCCGTTCGCCCCGGTCCGCTTCCACTGCAGGTGGGGCGCGGGAATCTCCTCGAGGAAACGCGACGGCGGGTTGTACGACGGCTGCCCCCAGGCGCTGCGCAGCGTCGAGCGGGTCAGGTACAGCCGCTCACGGGCGCGGGTGATGCCGACGTACGCCAGGCGCCGTTCCTCCTCCAGCTCCTTGGCCTGGCCGAGTGCTCGCATGTGCGGGAAGACGCCGTCCTCCATGCCGGTGAGGAAGACGACCGGGAACTCCAGGCCCTTGGCGGTGTGCAGGGTCATCAGAGTGACGACTCCGGCACCGTCCTCCTCGTCGGGGATCTGGTCGGAGTCGGCGACCAGCGCGACCTTCTCCAGGAAGTCGGCCAGGGTCCCGCCCTCCTCGCCCTCGGCCCGCTCCTGCTCGAACTCCAGGGCGACGGCGGCGAGCTCCTGGAGGTTCTCGATGCGGGTCTCGTCCTGCGGGTCGGTGGAGGCCTGCAACTCCGCGAGGTAGCCGGTGCGTTCCAGGATCGCCTCCAGTACGGTCGCCGGTCCGGCGCCGGACTCGACGACCGTGCGGAGGTCCTCCATGAGGGTGTTGAACCGCTTCACGGCGTTGGCGGAGCGCGCGGCCATGCCGTACGCCTCGTCCACCCGCTTCAGCGCCTGCGGGAAGCTGATCCTCTCGCGCTGGGCGAGTGCGTCGATCATCGCCTCGGCGCGGTCGCCGATGCCGCGCTTGGGCACGTTCAGGATCCGCCGCAGCGGCACCGAGTCCTCGGGGTTGGCCAGCACCCGCAGGTAGGCCAGGACGTCCCGGACCTCCTTGCGCTCGTAGAAGCGGACACCGCCGACGACCTTGTAGGGCAGGCCGACGCGGATGAAGACCTCTTCGAAGACACGGGACTGGGCGTTGGTGCGGTAGAAGACGGCGACGTCACCGGCCTTCGCCTCGCCCGCGTCCGTGAGGCGGTCTATCTCGTCGGCGACGAACTGGGCCTCGTCGTGCTCGGTGTCGGCGACGTACCCGGTGATCTGCGCGCCGGCGCCCTGGTTGGTCCACAGGTTCTTGGGGCGGCGGGACTCGTTGCGCTCGATGACCGCGTTGGCGGCGCTGAGGATCGTCTGGGTGGAGCGGTAGTTCTGCTCCAGGAGGATCGTCGTCGCGTCCGGATAGTCCTCCTCGAACTGGAGGATGTTGCGGATGGTGGCGCCGCGGAAGGCGTAGATCGACTGATCGGCGTCACCCACCACGCACAGCTCGGCGGGCGGGACCTCGGCCTCGGGCGGTACGTCGACGGGGTGCTCGGAGGCGCCGCCGACCAGCTCGCGCACGAGGGCGTACTGGGCGTGGTTGGTGTCCTGGTACTCGTCGACCAGGACGTGCCGGAAGCGGCGGCGGTAGTGCTCGGCGACGTCCGGGAAGGCGCGGAGCAGGTTGACCGTCGTCATGATCAGGTCGTCGAAGTCGAGGGCGTTGGCCTCGCGCAGCCGCGACTGGTACAGGGCGTAGGCCTGGGCGAGGGTCTTCTCGAAGCCGTCGGCTGCCTGCGCGGCGAAGTCCTCCTCGTCGATCAGCTCGTTCTTCAGGTTGCTGATCTTGGCGCTGAAGGACTTCGGCGGGAAGCGCTTGGGGTCCAGGTCCAGGTCACGGCAGACGAGCGCCATCAGGCGCTTGGAATCGGCGGCGTCGTAGATCGAGAACGACGAAGTGAAGCCGAGCCTCTTCGACTCCCGGCGCAGGATGCGGACGCACGCGCTGTGGAAGGTCATCACCCACATCGCGTTCGCGCGGGGGCCGACGAGCTGCTCGACGCGCTCCTTCATCTCGCCCGCGGCCTTGTTGGTGAAGGTGATCGCGAGGATCTGGCCCGGGTGGACGCCCCGCTCGGCCAGCAGGTGGGCGATGCGGTGGGTGAGTACACGGGTCTTGCCGGAGCCGGCGCCGGCCACGATGAGCAGCGGGGAGCCGGAGTGCACGACGGCGGCGCGCTGGTTCTCGTTCAGCCCCTCCAGCAGTGCGGCCGGGTCCAGGGCGGGGCGCGGGGCACCGTCCCGGTAGTGGGTGTCCCGGTCCGGCGGCACGTCGAACTTCCCGCCGAACAGATCGTGGGGAACCGGCTCCGGTCCGTGATCGTCCTCGGGCGGTGGCGGAGGTTCCTCCTCGTGACCGCGCGGGGTCTGGAGGCTCGCCAGGAAGCTGTCGTCAAAGAGGCTGCTCATCGCTCTCCGAGTCTAGGGCGCCCCACCGACAACCTGCCGCCACCCCGGAAAATGCGCGGTATCCCACCCTCACACACGCCCCACCGGGTCGTCCCGGCGGTACGGGTTCGCGCGGGACCTCCCACCGGAGGTCGATCCACGTCGCGCGGGACTTCCGCGCCCGCCTCGGTTACGAGCGAGTCGTCGATCCACAGCGTGGTGCGCCCGGCCTGGCCCGTGCGGCTCTCTAGCATCGGGCCCATGTCATCCGGCACCTGCCCATCCCCCCTGCGCGCCTGGTGGGCGCGGCGTCAGCCGGCGGCCGGGGCCGCGGTGATGGCGACCGGCATCGTGTCGGTCGGCCTGCACCTGGCGGGCCACGAGGTCCTGTCCCGGATCGCCCTGGTCCTGGCCTGCGCCGCCTGGCTGACCCTGGCGGCGAACTTCGTCCGCCTGCTCCTGGTCGAGCGCGTCCAGTGGGTGACGCGGGCGGGGACGCCGGGCGCGCTCACCGCCGTCGCCGCGACGACCGTGCTCGGCACCCGCTTCTCCCTGCTCGGCTGGTCGCCGGCGGCGGCAGCGCTGCTGGCGCTGGCCGCGCTGCTGTGGCCGGGGCTGCTCCTGCTGGTCGTGCGGCACTGGGGGCGCCGGATGCCGGGGGCGGTGTTCCTGGGCTGCGTGGCCACGGAGGGGCTCGCGGTGCTCGGCGCGACGCTGTCCGCGGCCACCTCGACGGCCTGGCTGGCGCACGCGGCCCTGGTGCCGTTCTGGCTCGGGATCGTGCTCTACCTGATCGCGCTGTTCCGTTTCGACCTGCGGCAGGTGGCCCGGGGTGCCGGGGACCACTGGGTGGCGGGCGGCGCGCTCGCGATCTCGGCGCTCGCCGGCTCCAAGCTGCTCGCGGCGGCCGGGACGGGCATGTACCTGTGGAACAACGACGACAACGCCGTCCTGCACGACCTGACCGTCTTCCTGCTCGCCCTCGACCTCGCCTGGTGCGTCGTGCTCCTCGTCGCCGAGATCGTGTGGCCACGGGTCCGCTACGACGTGCGCCGCTGGTCGACCGTCTTCCCGCTCGGCATGACGGCGGCGGCGACGCTGTCCGTCGCCGCCGCCGTCGGCGCCCCGTGGCTGGACGGACCCGGTCAGGCGCTGCTGTGGGTGGCGGTGACCGCGTGGCTGGCGGTCGCCGCGGGGGCCGTGGTCGCCGCCCGGGCCGAGCTGCGGTCCGTGCGCACGGACACCGCGTAGGTCAGGTCCACAGCACCGCGATGAAGACGTTCGCCACGGTCAGCAGGCCCACCAGGCCGAACAGCGGCTTGTCCGCCTTCTCGTCGTCGCGCTTCACGTAGACCAGGCCGAGGATCACGATCAGCAGGGCGAGCTTCACACCGATCTTGATGTTGTCGACGGGATGGTCCTCGGCCTGGTGGAGACCGACCAGGACCACTCCGGTGACCAGCATCGTCAGCGCGCCGTGCAGCATCGCCGGGGTGAAGCGGGCCGCGCCCTGGCCCATCGCCTTCATCTGGGTCAGGAAGCCCCCGAGGAGCGCCGCGATGCCGATGATGTGCAGACCGACGAAGAGGTGGATGAGTACGTCCATGAGGCCGGAGCCTAGTCAGCGGCCGGGTACTCTCCGACACCGCCCCGCCCTGCGCTAAGGGGTCCGGACGCGCACAGGCGCCCCATAGCACCCGGCTGTCCTCGTGCGTCCCCGATCGGGCACATCGGTCATCACCCTGCGTGAAGGCGACGGTCTCGCACCGGGCTCATGGCCCTTACGGTCACCATGCGCTCCGGTACCGCCAGTTCCGCACATCCCGTCACCGGCTCGTCGCCGCCGCGCCTAGCGTCCTGCCGCAGGTGACCGGCACGAGCAGCGGTCGGCACGAGCAGCGGCCCGCGGGTCGCACGGAAGGACGTGAATTCCTGGTGGCAGCACACCGCAGGCCACGGAAGCGCCCGGCGGGCGGCGGGACGGCCCGTACCGCCGCCGTGATCGCCATCGCGGGCGCGGTCACCGCGACCGGACCGGGCGGCGGGACCGGGCACGCCGCCCCGGAGCCGACACCGGCTCAGGTGAGGGCCGAGGCGGAGAAGCTCTACCAGGAGGCAGAGGTCGCCACGGAGAAGTACAACGGCGCCAAGGAGAAGGCGGACGCCGCCGAGCAACGCCTGGAGCGGCTGCGGGACGAGGCGGCCCGCAAGGAGGACCGCCTGAACTCGGCGCGGGAGGCCCTGGGGGCGGTCGCGGCGGCGCAGTACCGCGACGGCGGCCTCGACCCGGCCCTGCAGCTCATGCTGTCCTCCGATCCGGACCGGTATCTCGACGGCGCCGCGTTCGTCGAGCGGGCGGGCAGCCTGCAGACGGCCGCCGTGCGCCGGGTGCGGGGCGAGCTCCGGGAGATCGAGCAGCTGCGCGGCGCCGCGCGCGTCGAATTGGCCTCGCTGACGTCGCGGCGGGCCGAGCTGAAGCGCCACCGCGAGACCGTCACCGGCAAGCTGGAGGCGGCACGTCGCCTGCTGTCCCGGCTGACGCCCGGGGAGCGCGCGCCTCTCGGCGGCGGTGCGGACGAGCGCGCCTCCCGCTCCCCGGCGGGCCCCCGGGAGAGTCTGTCCGCCGCGGCACAGGCCCCCGACTCCCGTGCCGCGGCGGCCGTCGCGTACGCCTACGGGAAGCTGGGCAGCCCCTACGTGTGGGGCGCGACCGGCCCGAACGCCTTCGACTGCTCGGGGCTCGTCCAGGCCGCCTACCGCGCCGCCGGCGTCTCCCTCCCCCGCACGACCTACGCCCAGATCGACGCGGGCCGCCGCGTCGCCCGTTCGGAACTCGCCCCCGGCGACCTCGTCTTCTTCTACTCCGGCATCAGTCACGTCGGCATGTACGTCGGCGGCGGCCGGATGATCCACGCCCCGAACCCCTCGGCGCCGGTCCGCCTCGCCCCGATCGACGAGATGCCGTTCGCGGGGGCGACCCGGGTGGTGTGAGGGGCCTTCCCGCCGCCGGGTGCCGGCCGATCGTCCCGTTGTTGTGGTTCACATAGGCGCACCTCATTCATGTGACCGCACAGAAGACTTGCGGGGACCCTTGCCACCCCAAGGGTCCCGTCCTATTCTCCCCGTGCAGAAAGCGCTTACTCGATTGTCATGTCTCGATCATCCTGAGTCAACCATCACTTCACTCCGGTCGAGTTCATGAACGGGCCGCACCGCCACCGTCTCCCACCCCCTGGGGAACGTGGCCTCTCACCGACTCCCCACCGGCACGCTGAGGTCCGACCAGTGACCTGCCCCCAGAGGGCGGCGACCTCGACGGCCCGCCGAACCACAACAGCGCGCGGCACCCGCCGCCACGCGAAGACGAAAGGCGAGGCGAACATGAGACGACCAGTCGCCATACGACTCTCCGCCGCACTGGGCACCCTGGCCCTGGCGGCCGCCACCGGTGCGGTTCTCACCGCCCCCGGGGCCTCGGCCGCGGCCGGTGGAGCCACCGGCTACGCGACCCAGAACGGCGGCACCACCGGGGGCGCGGGCGGGCAGACCGTCCGCGCCACCACGGGCACCGCGATCCACCAGGCCCTGTGCAGCCGGGCCGACAGCAGCACCCCGATCGTCATCGAGGTCGAGGGCACCATCAACCACGGGAACACCAGCAAGGTGTCGGGCGACAGTTGCAGCACCGCGGCCGACAAGATCGAGCTCAAGCAGATCAGCAACGTCACGATCGTCGGCGTCGGCAACGGCGCGGTCTTCGACCAACTGGGCATCCACATCCGCGACTCCAGCAACATCATCATCCAGAACGTGACCGTCCGGAACGTCAAGAAGTCGGGCTCGCCCACCTCCAACGGCGGTGACGCCATCGGCATGGAGAGCAACGTCCGCAACGTGTGGGTCGACCACACCAGCCTGGAGGCGTCCGGTGGGGAGTCGGAGGGTTACGACGGACTCTTCGACATGAAGGACAACACCCAGTACGTGACCCTGTCCTACAGCACGCTGCGCAACTCGGGCCGCGGCGGCCTCATCGGGTCCAGCGAGAGCGACCGCTCCAACAGCTACATCACCTTCCACCACAACCTGTACGAGAACATCGACTCCCGCGCGCCCCTGCTGCGCGGCGGCACGGCCCACCTCTTCAACAACCACTACGTCAGCCTCAACGAGTCCGGCATCAACTCCCGGGCGGGCGCGAAGGCCAAGGTGGACAACAACTACTTCGAGGACTCCAAGGACGTCCTGGGCACCTTCTACACCGCCGAGGCCGGCTACTGGCAGGTCAGCGGCAACATCTACGACAACGTGACCTGGTCCGAGCCCGGCAGCGAGAACAACCCCGCCGGTCCGGACCCCCAGTCGAACACCACCGTGAGCATCCCCTACTCCTACAGCCTCGACGACGCGGGCTGCGTGCCGGAGGTCGTGAGCGCGACGGCGGGCGCCAACAAGGGCCTGAGGGTGTCGGACGGCAACTGCTCGGCCGAGAGCCCCGACCCGACGCCGAAGCCCACCGACCCCACCCCGGACCCGACGCAGCCCGGCGGAACCAACCTCAGCATCGGAGCCGGCGCCGACGGCACCTCCAAGGCGAGCGGGACGAGCTACGGCAACGTGCGCGACGGTGACCTGGGCACGTACTGGTCACCAGCCGGCTCGACGGGCTCCGTCTCCGTCAAGTGGGGCTCCGCTACGACGGTGTCGAAGATCAACGTCAGGGAGGCGGTGGGCAGCTCCGGCGCCATCGGCTCCTGGAAGGTCGTCAACGGCGACACGGGCGCCACCCTGACCTCGGGCAACGGTGCGGGGGTCGTCACCTTCCCCACAACCTCGCTCAAGAAGATCACCTTCACCGTCACCAGCGCGTCGAGCACCCCGAAGGTCGCCGAGTTCGAGACCTACGCCGGGTAGCCGGCCGAAGCCGGGTCCCGGCTGAAACCGGTCCGGGACCCCGTGGGGCCGTTGCCGCCGGGAGGGTGGGTGGTGGATTGAACCCACCACCCATTCCTCACAGACGCCGCTCGGATCCCGAGGCTCGCCCCTCGCGACTCAAGCGCCGGTACGCGCGTACGCGACGAAGGCGCCCCAAGTGCCTCAGGCGACGGCGCCCCAAGTGCCTCCGGCAACGGCGAACCGCGGGCCCTGGGGCCGAGCAGGGAACGCCGCATCGGTGGGGCGTGTGGTTCGAGGTGTGACACGAGGGAGGCCCGCCGCGGGCACCCCCCTGCGCGGTCGTACCGTCACACCAGCCTGCGTGCCGTGGCCCACCGGGTCAGCTCGTGGCGGTTGGACAGCTGGAGTTTGCGCAGGACCGCCGAGACGTGGGACTCGACCGTCTTCACCGAGATGTACAGCTGCTTGGCGATCTCCTTGTACGCGTAGCCGCGGGCGATCAGGCGCAGCACCTCGCGTTCGCGCTGGGTGAGGCGGTCGAGGTCCTCGTCGACCGGTGGGGCGTCGGTGGAGGCGAACGCGTCGAGGACGAAGCCGGCCAGGCGGGGGGAGAAGACGGCGTCGCCTTCCTGGACACGGAAGATGGAGTTGACCAGGTCAGTGCCCGTGATGGTCTTGGTCACGTAACCGCGGGCACCGCCGCGGATCACACCGATCACGTCCTCCGCCGCGTCCGAGACGGACAGGGCGAGGAAGCGGACGGGCTGGTCGGCGTCGGCCATCAAGGGGGCGCAGCGGCGCAGCACTTCGACACCGCCGCCGCCGGGGAGGTGGACGTCGAGGAGCACCACTTCGGGCCGGGTCGCCGTGATCACCGTGACGGCCTGGTCGACGTCGGCGGCCTCACCGACGACCTCGACGCCGGTCTGCGCGGTCTCGCCGATCTCGGCCTGGACGCCGGTGCGGAACATCCGGTGGTCGTCGACGAGCACCACGCGCACGCGGCGCTCCCCCGCGCCGCCGTTCACCGGCTGTGCGGAATCGCCCGCTCCCGCCATACCGTTCGCCTCGGTCGGGTCGCTCATGACGTCTTCTCCGCCCTCTCCATCTCCAGCTCGACCTCCGTGCCGCCGTCCGGCACCGCGCGCAGCCGCGCCGTGCCGCCGTTGCGCTCCATGCGGCCGATGATCGATTCTCTGACGCCCATCCGGTCGGCGGGTATCGAGTCGAGATCGAAGCCGGGGCCGCGGTCCCGGACGGACACGAAGACCGTCCTGCCTTCGACCTCGGCGTAGACCTGGACCGCGCCGCCCTCGCCACCGTACTTGGCGGCATTCACCATAGCCTCGCGTCCGGCCTGCATCTGTGCGCTGATCCTCTCGTCGAGGGGGCAGTCACCGACGATCACGACCTCGATGGGGACGCCGTGCTTGTCCTCCACCTCGGCGGCGTTGCGCTTCACGGCCTCGGCGAGGGTGGTGGGCTCCTCGTCCTCGTCCGTGCCGTTGCCCTCCGGTTTGTAGAGCCAGGCGCGCAGGTCGCGCTCCTGGGCGCGGGCCAGACGGCGCACCTCGCCCGCGTTCTCCGCGTTGCGCTGGATCAGGGTCAGGGTGTGCAGCACCGAGTCGTGCACGTGGGCGGCGACCTCGGCGCGCTCCTGGGCCCGGATGCGCATCAGCCGCTCCTCGGAGAGGTCCTGCGTCATGCGGACCAGGTAAGGGCCGGCGAGGAGCGTTATCCCGACGAGGACGGCGAGGGCCGCCTGGAGGACGGAGCCGAGGTGGGCGGCGGAGCCCTGGAGGACGAAGATGCCGGTGACACCGGCCGTCACCAGCAGGACGCCGGCCACCGAGCGCAGCAGGGTGACGGTGCGCCGGTGGCGCCCCACCTCGGCCCAGCGGGCCCGGCGGGCGTTGTCCGCCTGGCGCCAGACGAGGGCGACGCCGGCGCCGACGAGCACGGTCGGCCAGAGGTACGCCTTAGCTCCGCCGCCGAGATCGACGTTGCCCACGAAGACCAGGGCCACGACGACCATGAGGAGCAGGGCGACGATCTGGCCCTTGTCCGGTTTGCGGGCGACGAGTCTGCGGCGGCCGTCCGGCGAGGTCTCGGTGCTGACGAGGGACGGCGGCTTCTGTGCATCGACGCCGCCGACGCCCAGGGGCACGAAGAACCAGAAGGCCGCGTACAGCAGTGCGCCGAGGCCGTCGGCCATGAACAGGCCGACGAAGACGAGCCGTACCCAGATGACGGGCAGCCCGAGGTGCCCGGCGAGCCCCCGCGCCACGCCACCGAGCCAGCGTCCGTCGCTGCTGCGGTAGAGCTTGCGCGGCGGCCGCGGTTCGGCAAGGGGTGCTGCTGCGGCTTCCGGCATGACATCGATGGTCACACGGCGGCGGGACCGGCAGCATCAGGGTCGGTCCCCGAGACTCCCCTGATCTTCGGGCCGCGGGTCCCTCGAACACTCCCCCGGCGTCGGGTCAGGGCCGATATCAGGGTCCGACCAGGGTCGAACCGACTGCCGCCACGGCGTCGCGCCCGTCACCATGGACTCATGACAGATCACGAGCACGCCGCGACGGGTCCGGGACCCGGCTCCGGCCCGCGCCCACCGCTGGGTGCCGGGCCGCGGGATGCCGTGCCCGCCGCGGATGCCGCGAACGCCGGGAGCGCCACGGCCGACGCGGGCGACCCCGTCGGCACCGATGCCCCCGGTCCGCCCCACAAGTTCCGGCGGGACCGGGGGCACAAGACGCTCGCCGGGGTGTGCGCCGGCCTCGGGCGGCAGTGCGACATGGACCCGGTGATCTTCCGGATCACCCTCGCGGTGCTCTCCGCGACCGGTGGCATAGGCCTGATCTTCTACGGCTTCGCCTGGCTCTTCGTCCCGTACGCCGACGAGGACGAGAACGAGGTGCGCAAGCTGCTGACCGGCCGGGTCGACGGCCAGGCGCTGGCGGCCGTGCTGTTCGCGCTCGTCGGCTGCGGGGTCTTCCTGACCATGCTGAACAACGGCGGGGTGCTGACCTTCGGCGTCGTCCTCTCCCTCCTGCTCGCGGGCGCCGGCTACTGGTCGCGGCAGCGGGGGGCCCCGGGTCCCGCCCCCCTCTCCGCCCACGCCGCCGCCGACGCCCCACCGGAGCCCCAGGCGCCGCCGGCCGCGGTCACCATGCCCTCCTGGTGGCGTGACCCCATAGTCAAGGACGGCACCCACGTCGGCGGTACGGGATATCTGTGGGGCCCCAAGGATCCCCATGAGCGTGACATCGACGCGGCCCTCAACATCGGCCGCGGGCTCCGCGGTGGCGCCCGCACCGCCGTGGGCGACCGGCGATCCAGGCCCACGCAGCAGCGCGGCCCGCGCGGAATCGGCGGCGGGGTCTTCCTCCTCGCCCTGCTCGCGGGTTTCTTCGGCACCAGGCTGACCTGGGACGAGCACCCGCTCGGCACCAGCCTGCAGACAGGCCTGGCCTGCGCGCTCGCCGTCTTCGGCCTCGGCATCGCGGTCAGTGCCTTCCTGGGGCGCACGGGAGCCGGCTCGATCTTCCTGGCGGTCATCACGGCCGGCCTGCTCGCCGTCTCGGCCGCCTTGCCCAAGGACGTCGGCACCGACTGGGTCAGGACGACCTGGCGGCCCACGACGGTGGCCGAGCTGCGCGAGCAGTACGAGGTCGGCGCCGGCACCGGCACCCTCGACCTGTCCCGGCTGGACCTGCCCGAGGGACAGTCGGTGACCACACGGGCCGACGTGGGCATGGGCCGAATTCGGGTCGTCGTGCCGCAGGACGTGACCGTGCGGCTGAGCGTCGAGGTGGGCGTGGGCGACATCCAGCTGCCCGGCGACGACGCGAAGGACGTGGACGTGGCCCCCGGCAAGCACAAGGAGATCACCCTGTCCCCCACCACGGGCGGCGAGGACGCCGGCACGCTCGACCTCGACCTCCAGGTCGGCGTCGGACAGGCGGAGGTGACCCGTGCTGCGTCATAGGTTCGAGCCCGGACGGCTGGTCGCCGGTGTCTTCCTGACCGTTGCGGGCGTCATCTACGCCGGTGACGCGGGCGGCCTCTGGGACACTCCGTGGTTCGTGGTGATCCCCGTCGTCATGGGCGGTCTCTGTCTCGCGGGAGCGGTCGGAGTCCTGACCCAGGGCATACGCCGACGCCGCGGGGCGCTCCGCGCGCACGAGGACGATCCCCGGGCGGACCTCCCAGGCTGACGACACGGCGGCCTCCCGCACCACGGGCATGTCGACGCCCCGGCGCACGCCCGACCTCACGGCACACGCCCACACCTCACGGCGCACGCCCACGCCTCGTGGCCCGCGCCGACACCGCGGTGGGCGCCGCGTGGGGCAGCGCCTCTCGGCTGGCGACCCCACGGGGCGCCGCCCGAGCCACTGGATCCCGGCCGGGCCCCACCCGGATGTGCTGTACACGAGACGCCGCCCGACGGCGGCTCGCCGAGCCGGGGACGACAGCTACCGGTACCCGCCCGACCAGCTTCGGCGTCGGGTCCGCAGAGAGGCGTCCAGTGAGAGCGGGAGGGCGCCGGCGAGGACGAGAGGAGTCCAGGCCATGAGGTAGGGGAGGTCGTTGCCGTAGTAGTACGGCTCGGCGGCCCAGCTGACGGTCAGCCACAGGCTGAGGGAGATCAGCGCGCCCCCGAGCGCCGCCAGTCGGGTCAGCAGGCCGAGCAGGGTGCCGATGCCGACGGCCAGCTCGCCCAGGGCGATGGCGTAGCCGAAGCCGACCGGGTTCTTCAGGGACAGGTCGACCAGGGCGGGGATGGCCGAGGAGTCGCGGACGGCGCGCATCATGTCGCCGACGGAGCCGGCGCCCGCGTCCTTCATGAAGGCGCTGTCGGTGAGTTTGTCCAGGCCCGCGTAGATGAAGGTGATGCCCAGGAAGATCCGTAGGGGGAGGAGGGCGTACCGGCTGGCGTTGTCCCGCCAGCGCCGGTCACCGTCGAGATGGGGGGTGTGCGTTGCCGTGTGGATGCCGTGAGTCATCACTGCCAGTCACCTCTCGCCCGCGCGTGCCCGAGACCCCCTCGACAGACCATACGTACGACGCGGAGGCTCCGCTCAGCCCTTCCGCGAACCGATTGGTTCGTGTCGGTTCCGACAGCCCGCCGGCCGGGGACGTGGGGGCGTCAGTCCGTCACGTCGATCGCGTACCGGTTCGTCTCCACTCCCGCGCTCGTGATCACCTGGACGTCCACCCGGCCCGGTTCCACGTCCGCCGGCACCGGGACCGTCAGCAGGTCGTCCGCGGGGTTGCTGAATCCGCCCGTCACCGGGACCAGCGGCACGTGGACGTTGACCACGCCGATGCGGACGACCATGCGGGCGAGCCGGTCCGCGCGCTGGGCACCTGGCGGGACGAAGCCCGCCCCCCGGATCTCGATGTCGTCGCCGGTGCGGATGGGGGCGTCCAGGTCACCGGCCTCCCGTGCCCGGACGACGGAGAGGATCACCGGCCGGCCGCCCTCCGCGTACTTCCCGGCGACGTAGGTCGCCGCCGACACCAGCACCACGACCGCCAGCCCCCAGGGCAGGTCGGGCAGCTGTTCCGGCCGACGGGCCAGCCGTACCGCCGCGAACACCAGGGCGGCGGTGCTGATCACGACGTACTGGATGTCGGCGAAGGTCCCGCGCCCCGCGTCGTCCGTCAGCAGGTCGGCCGCGCGCGGCCGGTCCGCCCGTACCTTCTGCAGCCGCTGGGCCAGCACCCGCAGTCCGACGACACGCCGTACCAGGACCGCGACCCCGCACACCACCGCGAGGACGGTCACCACCCCGGCGCCGCGAGCCAGTTCGAGCCCGGAGATCAGCGCGTCCCGTCGGTCGTGGCCCGAGGCCACCGCGAGTTGCCCGGCCAGGACCAGCACCGCGTAGACGACGAAGAGCACCCAGGCCGCCGCCACCGCCCGGGACGTGGACAGGCGGTTGTCCTCACCGATGACCGGGGCCAGCGCGCCGCCCCGCGCCCGGTGGAACCACGACGCGGCCGTCAGCGCGCCGGCCATGACCAGGGCCGCCGCGAGCCCGGCGGTGCGTGCCGCGGTCCAGCCGGCGCCGATCGCGGTGAGCGACTGCCCCAGCAGGAGCAGGACGACGGCCGCCCACACGACGGCCGCCGTGCGGCGTCCGAGGGCCGCGAGCCATGCCTCGCCCTCGGCGCGGCCTCGTTCGGCGACGAGTTCCGCGGACTGGGCCAGCTCCTCCGAGACCCACTGCCGGGACGCGGAGGCCGAGTGGGCCACCGCGGCCGGCAAGCCCTGTCCGGCCGCGAACTCGTCCCGCCTCAGCAGGAACGCGGCGACCGCCCGGCGGTGCCCCTCACGGGCGCCGTGCGGGCAGTCCCCGCAGGTGCAGCCGCCCCCGTGCGCCACCTCGTACGCGCCCCTGTCCGAGCCGCTCCCGCGTCTCGCCTCCTGCACCGCCACGCCCGACGCCCGCCTTCCCGAAACCCTGCGAAACCCAGCAACAACATCCACGCCACCGTCCCCGGCGCTTCCCCGCCACCGTCCCCGGCGCTTTCCCCGGCGCTTTCCCCGGCAGCGTCCAGGGCACCGCCCACGGCACAAACCCCGGCCAGCCCTGTGAGCCCCCATAAGTCCCTTGGGACGACAGCGAATTGTGCCGTACGCCACCCCCTGCGCGCCCGTCACCCCCGGTCCCCTCTGCTCAGCGCGGGTGATGCGCGGACCGCCGTGTTGACCCGGCTGCGAGAATTCCGTTATGGCCGAGATCATCCAGCGCGACGGGACCTGGGCGTTCGACGGCGGCACGGTCCGGATCACCCCGGGTCTGCACCGCTCGGTGCCGTTGTTCCGGCAGACGTACGGAGAGGTCTCGGTGCCACTGGAGGCCGTGGCGGGCATCGTCTTCGAGCCGGAGAGAAAGCGCGGGCGGCTGCGGCTGCGGCTGCGGGAGGGCGCCGACCCGCTCCTCCAGGCGACCGGCGGCCGGCTGCCCGAGGCGGCGGACCCGTACCGGCTGGCGGTGACTGCCGACCGCTGCGGGGTCGCCGAATACGTCGCCGAGGAGATCCGCCGCGCGCTGCTGCTCGACCAGGTCCCCCAGGGGCCGACGGAGACCTACCTGCTGCCCGGGCCGGCGGTGCCGGTGTCGGTGCGTTCCTCGGACGGCACGGTCTCCTTCGACGGCACGCGGGTGCGGATCGACTGGGCCGACACGTCCCACCGGGACAAGCGCGCCACCGGCCCGCGCGTCATCGGCGTCGGCGACCTGACGCGGGTCGAGTGGCTGCCGAACTCCGGGGCCGAGGACGGCTTCCTTCGGTTCGTGACCCGGGAGGCGGCGTTCTCCCGGCTGCCGCCGGAGAAGGACCCGTACGCCCTGGACCTGTGGGGCAGCGCCCGCCGCGACCTGCTCACCGCGCTGATCGCCACCGCCGTCACGGCCCGGCTGCCGCACCCGTCGACCCGAACGGGTGACGCCTACGCCGGTCACGGCGAGGCGGACCCGGGTGGCGGGGGTGGGACCGGGCGCCGGTTCACGGAGGTCGTACGGCCCTCGGCCGACCGTCACGACGTCCTTCTGCGCCGCCTGCGCGAGCTGGGCGAGCTGCACCGCGGCGGTGTCCTCACGGACGAGGAGTTCGCGAGGACGAAGGCGGCCGTACTCAGGGGTTTCTGAACCCCCGGTCCTCATCCGACGGCCGCTGGTCGGGCCGGCCGTCCCCTTCCTGTCCTCGCTCCCTCCCGCCCCCCGCCCCCTCCTGACCCCCACCCCTTCCTGCCCTCGCCCCCTCC
>NZ_JAGMUE010000517.1:0-799 GCF_019049165.1 Streptomyces sp. AC627_RSS907 | reverse complement strand
GCGTACACGTCGGCGGTGTCCACGAGCGTGCCGCCCGCGTCCCAGAACGTCTTGAGCTGGTCCGCCGCATCGTGCTCGTCGGTGTTCCGGCCCCAGGTGAGCGTGCCGAGCCCGATCCGGGATACGCGCAGGCCCGTACGGCCGAGGTGCCTCTGCTCCATGAGCGCTGACATTACTGGCCTGGCCACGGCCCGTGGTGGCCTGTGGATAAGCCAACACTGCCGCGGTGGACATATGCGCGCTAGAGTCCCCGCCGTAGGGACGTTACTGATGGGTAAGGGGAGTGGCATGCGGCTCGGCATCAACCTCGGCTACTGGGGTGCGGGAATGGACGCGGACAACCTCGCCGTCGCGCAGGAGGCGGATCGGCTCGGGTACTCCGTGTGCTGGGCGGCCGAGGCGTACGGGTCCGACGTGGCCACCGTGCTCTCCTGGGTCGCCGCGCAGACCGAGCGGATCGACGTCGGCTCGGCCATCTTCCAGATCCCGGCGCGCACCCCCGCGATGACCGCCATGACCGCCGCCACCCTGGACTCGCTCTCCGGCGGCCGGTTCCGGCTCGGCCTCGGCGTCTCGGGCCCGCAGGTCTCCGAGGGCTGGTACGGCGTGAGGTTCGACAAGCCGCTGGCCCGCACCCGGGAGTACGTGGAGATCATCCGCAAGGCGATGGAGCGTACGCCGCTGCGCCACGAGGGCCAGCACTGGACGCTGCCGCTGCCGGACGGCCCCGGCAAGGCCCTCAAGCTGACCGTGCACCCGGTGCGAGAGCGCATCCCGCTCTACATCGCCGCCATCGGCC
>NZ_JAGMUE010000516.1:0-555 GCF_019049165.1 Streptomyces sp. AC627_RSS907 | reverse complement strand
GATCTCGTCCGGATGCCGAGCACGTGTGGCTCAGCCGACGATGGTGGTGCCAAAGGTGCCAAAGGTCGAGTCTACGGGGCGGGTGTACTCGTCCGAGCCCGTAGGGGTCGCCGGGCCACCGCCCGACGGTGGTCAGGCCAGGTGGGCCGGGGCCCCCACGGGCAGGGTAAATCGGAACTCGGCGCCGCCGGCCCTGGAGCGGCCGACCGTGATGGTCCCGCCGTGCGCCTCGACGATGCCCTTGACGATGTAGAGCCCGAGCCCGGTGCCGCCGCGCTTGCTGCCGCGCCAGAAGCGGGTGAAGACGCGCCCCATGGACTCCTCGGGGATCCCGGAGCCCTCGTCGCTGATGGTGACGGCGGTGCTCGGCTGGGCTGCGGAGTCCACGGCTGACCCTTCTGGCTGGGCGGTGACGACGGTGGGGGTCACCTCGATGGTGACGGTTCCCTCGCCGTGCCGCACCGCGTTTTCCAGCAGGTTGCCCAGCACCTGGTCGACCTTGTCCGGATCGGCCCACAGGTCCGGCAGCGGCTCCACGACCTTGATGAGGAACAG
>NZ_JAGMUE010000515.1:0-2064 GCF_019049165.1 Streptomyces sp. AC627_RSS907 | reverse complement strand
TTGAGTGTCCCGGCGGCGTGACGCTTGCGCGAGCGCTTTTCAGCGGCATCGGCGGGCCCACAGTGGGGCCCCACTGCGGGCCCGCCGATGCCGGCGGGCGTCGGCGGGGCCGCCGTCGAGCTTCCGGGCCGCTCAACCGGCGGGAGAGCGAACGGCGGGCGGCCCGGTCAGGTGCGGTAGGAGGTGATCAGGGAGCGACCACGACCGTCTTGCCGGGCAGCCGCCCCGCGCCGGCGTCCGCATGTACGGCGGCCAGCTCGGCCAACGGGCGGTGGGCGGCGACGTGGAGCCGGAGCTTGCCGGCGTCCACCTTGGCGACCAGCTCGGCCAGCTGGTCTCCGTCGCTGCGGACCCACAGGCTCGCGCTGCGCACTCCCCGGGTGGGGTCCTCGGGAATCGGGCCGGCCGTGCTGGCGGCGACCCCGCCGTCGGCGACGTAACGCGTCAGCTGCGCCAGCTCCTCCGGGGAGACCCGCACGTGGTTCACCACGGCCTGGAACGGACCGCCCACGGCGGCCGGGCCCGCATCGAGGTCGAGGGGAGCGACGACCCGGTCCGCGCCGTAGCTCCGAAGACGGTCGGCGTGCTGGGGCGCGTCCACCGCGGTCACCTGCGCTCCGGCGTCGACGGCGAGCTGGACCACGAGGCTGCCCACCGCGCCCCCCGCCCCGTTGACCAGGACGGACTGACCGGGCTTCAGCTCGGCGAGCTCGAACGCCGTCTGCCAGGCCGCCAGGCCGGTCAGCGGCAGCGCCGCGGCGTCGACCAGCTCGGTCGTCCGGGGCGCCGGGGCCAGGGACGCGGCCGGGACGAGCGCGTACTCGGCGGCGCCGCCGGCGGAGTCGAGGGGCAGCATCGCCACGACCCGGTCACCGACCTCCAGGCCCGTCACTTCCGCGCCGATCTCAGCGACGGTGCCCGCCAGGTCGATGCCCGGCACGTACGGGAGAGAGATCGGGATCATGGCGGCCAGGACGCCGGCGCGGATGTGGTCGTCGACCGGGTTGAACGACGTGGCCGCCACCCGCACCAGTACCTGCCCGGTGCCGGGGACCGGACGGTCGACGTCCTCGTGGCGCAGGACCTCGCTGCCGCCGAACTCGTGGAAACGGATTGCCTTCATGGCACTTTCCTCCAGGGTGTGGTGATGTCGTCGCCGAGGGATGAGGCGACCAGGTGGGAAGGCTGAGCACGCCGAGGCGCTCAGGTCAGCTGCACCGACCGGGTGGAGTTGCCCATCACCATGCGGTCGATGGCGCTCACGGCGCTGCTGGGGTCGTCGGCGGCGCCGACGGCGAGCAGCAGTGGTACGAAGTGGTCGGCTGTCGGATGGGCGACCGCGGCGCCGGGTGCCTTGTGGCGGTAGTCGGTGAGGGCGTCGGCGTCGCCCCGGGCGAGGGCGTCGACGGCCCACGCGTCGAAGGCCGTGGTGACGGCGGCGAGCTCCGGCCGGTGGAAGACGGCGAAGCTGTGCGTCATGAAGCCCGAGCCGAGCACGAGGACGCCTTCCCGGCGCAGGGGCCGCAGGCGTGCCCCGAGTTCGAGCAGGGCGCCGGGGTCGAGGCCGGGCATCGACAGCTGCACGACCGGGACGTCGGCCGCGGGGTACATGGCCATGAGCGGGATGAAGGCGCCGTGGTCGAGGCCGCGGCCGGCGAACTCGTGCACCGGCGCCCGGCCCAGCAGGCCGGTGAGCCGCCGGGCCAGGTCGGTGGCGTCCGGGGTCGCGTAGGGGAGGGTCTTGTAGCGGGGGTGGAAGCCGCTGAAGTCGTAGAAGAGCGGGGTGCCGGCCGCGGCTGCGGACATCGCGGCCGGTGCCCGTTCCCAGTGGGCCGAGACGACGACGATGGCCCGGGGTTTGGGCATGGAGCGGGCCCAGTCGAAGAGGTCGCCGAGCCACTGCGGATCGTCGAGGGTGAACGGGGCCCCGTGGCTGACGAAGAGGCTGGGCAGGGGACCGTCGGAGGGCTCCCACACCCGCTGCTCGCGCGCCAGTGGCAGGACCCGGGCGAGGAGGTCGTCGTACGCCGCGGCCGGTGCGCGGGACGGGGAGGAGGGGGAGGG
>NZ_JAGMUE010000514.1:0-671 GCF_019049165.1 Streptomyces sp. AC627_RSS907 | reverse complement strand
CCGTCGATCTGGCAGGCGCTCCAGTGGTGCGGCGCCGACCGGCTCGGCCACGGGGTGCGGATCATCGACGACATCCACGTGTCCGAAGACGGCGCCATCAAGCTCGGCCGACTCGCCAGCTATGTGCGCGACAAGCGCATCCCGCTGGAGCTGTGCCCCACCTCCAACCTGCAGACCGGCGCCGCGAGTTCCTACGTCGAGCACCCCATCGGGCTGCTGCGCAAGCTGCACTTCCGGGCCACGGTCAACACCGACAACCGGCTCATGAGCGGCACCAGCATGAGCCGCGAGTTCGAGCACCTCGTGTCGACCTTCGGCTACACGCTGGACGACATGCAGTGGTTCACCGTCAATGCGATGAAGTCCGCGTTCATCCCTTTCGATGAACGTCTGGCGATGATCAACGACGTGATCAAGCCCGGATACGCCGAGCTGAAGGCCGAGTGGCTGTTCCGTCAGACCGCCGTCGGATAGGCGCTGACCAGCGGTTCTCCTGGTGCGGTGGGGTGCTGCGGAGAGGGTGGTGGCGGTGCGGGCACGCACCGGCACTCCCGACATTCCCGCCCCTCTCCGGTGTTTGCGGGGCATCGGAGCGGCTGGCTACGTTGCAGTGCCGCTCAAGAACCCCGTACCAAGGAAGATTTCTGATGAAGCAGGGAACGATCAAGACC
>NZ_JAGMUE010000513.1:0-749 GCF_019049165.1 Streptomyces sp. AC627_RSS907 | reverse complement strand
GGCCCGTAGAGCCGGGACCAGTCCGCGACCGGTGCCGTGTGGTCCCCGCGGGCGCGGGGTTGGGGTTCTACTGGGTGGTGATGACGATGGCGGTGGCGTCGTCGCGGTAGCCGTCAGCGTCGGCCTCGGCGGCGGCCACGAGCGCATCCGCCAGGGCCTGAGGGTCGGTGGCGTGCGTGCGGACGGTGGCGGTCAGGGTGTCGTGGTCAGTCTGGTCGTGGACGCCATCGCTGGTGAGCAGCACCAGTGCGTCGGGGATGGTGGCCTGGTAGATGGTGGCCACCGTGGCCGTGGCCAGGCTGGTCTTGAGCCAGTTGTCGTGCTCCTCGGCCAGCTCGACCGCGACGCCGTTGCGCCGTAGTTGGGCTCCGACGGTGTGGTCGTTGGAGTAGAGCCGGAGCCGGGTGCCATCCCAGCCGTAGGCGCGGCAGTCCCCAGTCCAGGCGACCGCGACCACGTCGTAGGCGGGGTTGGCGACCGCAGCGACGGCGACTGCGTTGGCTTCGTCGCCGTCCGCCCCTCGGTCGGCGATGAGTTCGCTGGCAGTGAGGAGCCCGGGAAGTGTGCCGCGGCGGGCGGCGATGCGGGCGGCGACCTCGGCGAGGAGGGGGGCGGTGCGACTGGTGTGGGGTCCGTGGCCGATGCCGTCGATGACCGCGGCACCGATCGTGCCATCGGCGAGGGTGTAGGCGCGGGCGGCGTCGGCGTTGTCGGCGGCGGTTCC
Organism: Streptomyces sp. AC627_RSS907; assembly: GCF_019049165.1. NCBI lineage: Bacteria > Bacillati > Actinomycetota > Actinomycetes > Kitasatosporales > Streptomycetaceae > Streptomyces > Streptomyces sp. AC627_RSS907. The sequence continues at coordinate 25 of NZ_JAGMUE010000513.1, read as the reverse complement.
CTCGCGGGTCGCGATGCCGATACGA
>NZ_JAGMUE010000512.1:0-547 GCF_019049165.1 Streptomyces sp. AC627_RSS907 | reverse complement strand
CGTCATCCCGCAATCGAGCAGCGGTCAGCAACCCGTTGAGACGGGGCATCACCACGTCGAGGGTGACCACGTCGGGTCTTACGCGATGCACGATCTCCAGGCACTCGACACCATCAGCCGCGGTCACGACCTCGAACCCCTCTAGCTCAAGGTTGACCCTGATTAGCTGCCGGATGACCTTGTTGTCGTCGACAACAAGGACCCGGCCGGACACGCCAGGCACAACTCGAAGCCTAGGCGTGCGACTCCGACTGCGTCCGGGTTTTGCCCACTTCCGCCACGTGCGGGGGACCTTTCAGCGAGGCTCCCCACGATCCGCGACGAATGCGCTACAAGCGCGGGCCCCGCGTTCCGCTTCCCCGGCGCACCCTCCGGACCAGTCGCCTGGATGCGCCGGCTCGCTTCCTCCCCCACCGCCTGCCCGGCCCTGCGGCCGGCCCACGAAAGGCGTTCATGGCCACCCCTCATGAGCTGGTAGTGTTCTCTCCGTCGCCACGCAAGACGGCGGACACGCCCCCGTAGCTCAGGGGATAGAGCAACGGCCTCC
>NZ_JAGMUE010000511.1:0-625 GCF_019049165.1 Streptomyces sp. AC627_RSS907 | reverse complement strand
CCTCCTCCGCGTACCACGAGTGGTCGACGCCCCGGACCCACACGACGTAGTCACCTTGCTCGGCCAGCAGAACACTGCGTCCGGGCAACTCCACTCGGAAGCGCCCGCTGATGAGGACCTGCAGGGTGGTGCGCTCCTCACCGGTCACCCACCGAGCCCGTTCATCGCCCCGTGGGTGGACGCCCCACTTGATCTCCACGTCCTCGCTGTGCCGAGGATCGGAGGCGTCCTTGAAATGGCCCAGCAGCCATCCCCGGTCCAGTGCGGCGTCCCTGCCCGCGTTCCCCACGTACACGCTGTCGGTCATGGCTCCGGAAGGTAGCAGTCAGCGACATCGACACTCACGGCAGCGACTACCGCCACCATCGCGACAGCCCTCGCCGACGCCGGACCGGACGGCCCCGGGACAAGCGGCGACCGGCGAAAGCGCCCCGCTGCCGCTCGTACTCCCGTTGGTCACCCCGCGCCGGCCGCGCACCGGCACGGCGTACGAGCACGCCGCTTCGGGCGCCGCCTGCCGCCGGGGTCCGCTCCGCGCGGCGTCGCCGACGCCCCCCTCGTTACGCTGCGGGACGTGACCAACCCGGACGCTCGCGGCGCCGACCACCACCCGGACCTCCCCGCC
>NZ_JAGMUE010000510.1:0-587 GCF_019049165.1 Streptomyces sp. AC627_RSS907 | reverse complement strand
CTGGCCAGCGCGCTCGCCCTCCAACACCAGGCGTAGTCCCGAGGTCATGCCCTCGGGCCCGACCTCGCGACCCCACCACCCCACCTGCCGGGCCCACATCACACGCCGTACTGGACCACGCCGTACGGGACCACGTCGTACGGAACCAGTCGCGCGGGCCCGAGCCGTACGGAACCAGTCGCGCGGAACCGAGCCGTACGGAACCGAGGCCCGCCCGACCGCCGTGAAGATCCATGACGTCCACGCGCCGTGAAGTCCCGTGTCATTCAAGGGCATACCGCGCACATCGCACGCGGCGCGGAGTTATCCACAGGCAATCCGTTCGATGAGACACCCAACAGATAGCCTCGGGACGAACGACTTGAGAGCCACGCAACGCCGCGGGCGGGGAGGAAGGCAGCCATGCGTGTCCTGGTGACGGCTGTGCGGGCGGGGGCCGAACCCCAGGACGTGCTGGTCACGGCCGACGACTCGGCCACGGCCGCCGACATCGCCGCGGTACTGGCGAGCACGACCGGCACCAGCCGCCCGCCCGGCCACCAGGCACCCCCCGGCGACGTCGTCCCCCTCTCCTGGAGCTCCAAGGG
>NZ_JAGMUE010000509.1:0-757 GCF_019049165.1 Streptomyces sp. AC627_RSS907 | reverse complement strand
CGGGACGGGTGGTACGCGTACCGGGTGATCGAGGGGTGGTCGAACATCGCCTCGGTCATGTCGACCGCGGGGTTGACCAGCACCTGCGCCAGGAGTCGGAGGCCGGCCTCCCGCGCCCGGATGGCTGTGAGCGCGCTGATCAGCGCGCCACAGCTCTCACCGAAGACGGCCACACGCGCCGGGTCGACGCCCCACCGCGCGGCGTGGCGCACCACGTGCTGGAGCACGTCCCAGCCGTCGTCGGCGGCGTTCGCGAGCGGGCTGTCGGGGGCCAGGAGGCGGTGCTCGACCGAGACGACGAGGGCGGGCAGCCGCGCGGCGAGGTGACTGTTGGTCCAGTCGCACTGGGTCGCCGTGCCCACGAAGCCACCTCCGTGGACGTGGACCACGAGCGGCAGGTCGGTGCGGGCCGCGCCGTCGTCGCCTCCCGTCGGTGCCGGCCGGTAGACCCGCACCGGTACGGCACGGTCGGGCAGCGCGATCTCCCGCCAGTCGATCGCGGCGCCGGCGTGCGGCTCTCCGAGGAACGCCCGCGCCGCCTCGGAGGCCCGGAAGCGGTTCTCCGCGGCGCGGTAGACGAGCAGTTCCTCCGTCGTGATCGTCGCGAAGTCCGGCTCCGGCGGCCGTGTCGCGGCAGTCGTCTCGTTCACGTGTCCCTCTCCCCTCCCGGCCGGACGCCGGGTGTCGTCGCGGCTGGCCCGCGTGGTGCACTCGATTATGCACGCGGTGCGTGCAACAGCAAGTGCATGGATTAGGC
>NZ_JAGMUE010000508.1:0-609 GCF_019049165.1 Streptomyces sp. AC627_RSS907 | reverse complement strand
GTCTTGGCACAACCCACCGAGCGAGCGCGCGCAACATCGCCACCACCCACGCCGCCACGGATCGTCGCTCACTCACGGAGGTCTCCCAACTGCCGTTCCACCACTGCCGGCTGCCCTGCTCCCCGACCAGGTCCCCTCTCGCCCGCATCCCGCCCCTCGCTGCTCAATCAGGGCGCTCGACTCACGGCCGCCAAGCCCCGCCGCGCGGCTTGTGCGGCGCGCGACACCGGCGCGGTCGCCCGATCAGGCGATGTGTCGACGCCCTCCTCGCGTGACGCATGGAGATGCCGGCACCTGCCGCCAGACGAAGGGGGCGCCGGACCGGGCCCTCGAAGCGTCACGGAAGCCCTTTGCTCTGCCACGAGCGGCGAGCCCAGCGTGCGCCCCCCTTCGGCTCAACCTGTGTCCGCGTAGACGATCCACCTGATCGACACGGAACGGCTCAGAGGCGGTTGCGCTGCGCGCGGCGCTTGTCACGGTCGTGGTGCGGTCGACCTGGCGAGGCGCCTGCCGCGGGCCGAGGCGAAGTCCATCGCTCCCGACCCTGCCGCTTTCGGCGACGTATTGGTTTTCTATGGGACGGGCTCAGGCGCTCCGCGAGGTAGGCGC
>NZ_JAGMUE010000055.1:0-36037 GCF_019049165.1 Streptomyces sp. AC627_RSS907 | reverse complement strand
GACTTGGACACGCCGGCCCCCGCCGACGTCCCGTCTTCCTCCCCCACCCTGGTCGCCCCCGGCCCGGTGACTCCGGCGCCCCGGGACCCCTCCGACGGCTCTTCGCGTGAACAGCCGACGACTGAACAGCCGGCGTCGGACCGCCCGCCCACGGTATCCAGACGGCCCAGGACGACGACGCACACCCTGCGCCACTCCGTACAGGCCCGCAGGACGGCGGAGCGTCTCCGTGCCGCGTATGCGGCGAAGGCCCCCTTCTGATCCCCGTCACGGCCTGCCGCAACCCGTCGCACGACCGCTCCCCCGACTCACGTCCCGCCGGTCCGGCCGTACGCTCACCGTCCACCCGCCGGGGGACGCAGCCACCCCATCGACACGAACGCCCAGGAGGCACCCGCGTGACCGCCGACTTGAGCATCACTCCCACGGTGAGTGGTGAGGACGCCCAGTTCCCGCCGGGCGCCCAGATCCTCGTACGGGACGAGGTGTGGCTGGTCCGCAACGCCACACGGACCGAGCACGACGGTGTGCGGGTCGAGGCGGTGGGCGCGTCGGACTTCGTGCGCGACCAGGAGGCGGTGTTCTTCACCGGCCTGGACACCATCGAGCTGCTCGACCCGAGGCGGACCCGCCTGGTGCGGGACGATTCGCCCACCTTCCGCCGCTCGCGCCTGTTCCTGGAGGCGGTCCTGCGCAAGACGCCGCTGCCGCAGGCCGAGCGAGGCCTGGCACTCGCGGACTCCTTCCTCCTGGACTCCCTCCCCTACCAGCAGCGTCCCGCGCAGCTCGCCCTGTCGGGCCGCAACCTGCGCCCCCGCCTGCTCATCGCGGACGTCGTCGGCCTCGGCAAGACCCTGGAGATCGGTCTCACCCTCGCCGAGCTGATCCGCCGGGGCCGGGGCGAGCGGATCCTCGTCGTCACCCCGCAGCACGTCCTGGAGCAGTTCCAACACGAGCTGTGGACGCGGTTCGCGATCCCGCTGGTGCGCCTGGACTCGGTGGGCATCGAGCGGATCCAGCGGGAGATCCCCGCCGGCCGCAACCCGTTCACGTACTTCAAGCGGGTCATCGTCTCCATCGACACCCTGAAGAACACCGACCAGTACAAGCATCACCTGGAGCGGATCACCTGGGACGCGGTCGTCATCGACGAGTCGCACAACCTCATCAACAAGGGCTCCCTGCGCAACCAGCTCGCCCGTACCCTCGCCCCGCACACGGACGCCCTGCTGCTGGCCTCGGCGACCCCGCACAACGGCGACGCCCGCTCCTTCGCCGAGCTGATCTCCCTGCTCGACCCGGCCGCGATCCGCGACCCGGAGCACTACCGCGCCGAGGACATCAAGCACCTGTTCATCCGGCGCACCAAGGTCAGCCCCGAGGTGCGGGAGCAGATGAAGGGCCAGTGGGCGGACCGCGGCCCCTCCCGTTCGATCCGAGTGACGGCCACCCCCGCCGAGGAGAAGATCTTCGAGGAGCTGGCCGCGGTCTGGCTGCCGTCGGACGGCGCGAAGTCGGTCAGCGATGTCCCCCTGTTCCCGTACACGCTGCTGAAGTCCTTCCTCTCCTCCCACGCGGCGCTGAAGGCCACGGTCACCACGCGCGTCAAGTCGCTGGAGAAGAAGGACGACCCGGAGGCGACGGCCACCGAACGCGCCGCCCTGCACCGGCTGCTGGAGCTGGCGTCGGGCATGACCGAGACGGACTCGGGCAAGTTCGGGGCCCTGGTGGAGCAGTTGCGGGAGATCGGTGTCGGGCCGAAGTCCGACACCCGGGTCGTCGTCTTCTCCGAGCGGGTGCAGACCCTGGAGTGGCTGGCGCGGACCGTGCCGGTGGCCCTCGGCTTCAAGGGGAAGGCCGCCGAGCAGGCCGCCCGGGTCATGCACGGCGGTCTGTCCGACGAGCAGCAGATGCAGTGCGTGGAGGACTTCGGCCTCGCGGACACGCCGGTACGCATCCTGTTCACCGGCGACGTCGCCTCCGAGGGCGTCAACCTGCACCGCCAGTGCCACCAGTTGATCCACTACGACGTGCCCTGGTCGCTGATCCGCATCGAGCAGCGCAACGGCCGCATCGACCGTTACGGGCAGCCGCACCAGCCGCAGTTCCGGGCGCTGATCCTCACCAGCTCCGTCGACGGCGCGAAGGACGACACCCTCGTCGCGGAGCGCCTGCTGGACCGCGAGGCCGAGGCCCACCGGTCGCTGGGCACGGCGGAGGCGGTGTCCGGCCTGTACCGGGCGGAGGCCGAGGAGAAGTCCCTCATCCAGGACCTGCTGCGGGGCCGTGACGTGGACGAGTCCCTGGACTCCCGCCACACCGCCGACGCCGACGAGGGGGTGGACGACTTCCTCGCCGACTTCTTCGGCGCCGTGAACGACGAACCCGAGGAGGTCGCCACCGGCGGCGGCGCGGACGAGGGAGACGGCGGGACGGTCCCCCGGGCCCACGTGCCCCGGCTGTTCGCCTCCGCCCGCGAGTTCCTCGACGAGGCGCTGCGCGAGGTCTACCCGGACGCCCACGACCGGCTGGACCTGTCCGCCGACCCCGAGACCGGCCTGCTCTCCTTCGTCCCGCCTTCCGACCTGGTCCACCGCCTCAAGGCGCTGCCCCCGGACTACGTCCGCGAGCAGGGCCTGCGCGACCGCCTGAAGGTCACCTTCAACCGGCGGCTCGCCGACCACAGCCTGGTCCGTGCCCGCGCCTCGGCGACATCGAGCTGGCCCGACATCTCCCTGCTGACCGACCTGCACCCGGTCATGGAGTGGCTCACGGACAAGGTCCTGGTCCGCCTGGACCGCCAGGAGGCGCCGGTCCTGACCGCCGACGTGCCGCGGCCCACGTACCTCGTGCAGGGCATCTACTCCAACGCGCTCGGCCGCCCGACCGTCGTCAAGTGGATGGCGGTCACCACGGACGGCGAGGTCGACGACGACATGGTGGCGATACTGCGCCGCGCCCAGGTCGGCCCGATGATGGCGAACCCGGGCCTCGCCCACGACACGGCCCGCCTGGCCGAGGCGATCCCCGGCGTCCTGGACACCGCGGAGGCCTTCCTGGAGCAGCACCGCGAGGCGTGGGACGAGCCCCTGCGGGCGCCCATCGAGGAGTACAAGGCCCGCCTGGGCTCGTGGGAGCAGCCGACGCTGACGAACGGCGGTCCCACGCCCACCGCGACCCGCGACCGTCTCGCCTCCCTCGCGGACTCCCTCCTCACAACCGGCCGCCCGATGCTCCGCGTCCTCGCCGTCCTCGCCCCGGCCCACGCCGCCGCCTGACCCATCACCCAGAGGTTCACCACGATGACGTTCGACTCCCTGGTCAACCGCGGCGACTACTTCTCCGCGCACTACCTCGCCGAGGTCCTCCCCAAGGACCTCAAGTCCGGCCTGCTCGCCGAGTGGAAGCAGCGCGAGGAGGACGCCGCCGGCACCGAGCGCCCCGAGGACGCCCTGCCCCTCACCCCGCGCGCCGGCCTGCGGGCGCTGCGCCGCCCCTACTTCGCGGCCCGCTCCTACTTCACGATGGACGAGGAGCGCGCGGCCACCGGCGACGACGCCGTGACGTACGACGCCCCCGAGTGGCGCGACCGCGTCCACGCGCTCAATGCGCAGGTGCTGCGCGCCCTCGGCTACGACGCCAAGCCGGACACGCTCACCGTCGTGCGCGCCGACCAGTCGTACGAGGTGACGGTCGCGCACGCGGAGAAGGACCTCGTCGCCCTGGACTGCGGCTGGTCCGCCGAACCGGACGACGCCCTGGACCCCGAGGGCGCCGGACGCCTCCTGGCCGAGCTGCGCCTGGACGGCCAGCACACCGTCACCACCGGCTCCAAGCTCGCCTCCTTCCTCTTCGCCTGCGAGGACGCCCCCCGCTACGTCCTGCTGCTGGTCGGCGGCGTCGTCGTCCTCGCCGACCGCGCCGCGTGGGGCGAGGGCCGCTACCTGGCCGTGTCCCTGGACCGGGTGCTGGAACGCAACGACACCAAGGCGGGCGGCGAGATCGACACGGTGGCCGCCCTGTTCGGCGCCGACTCGCTGCGCACCCCGGAGGAGGGCGGCGAGAACCCCCTCGCCACCCTCCTCGACAAGTCGACCAAGCACGCGGTGGGCGTCTCCAGCGAACTCCGCGACGGCCTGCGGCTGAGCGTCGAACTCATCGCCAACGAGGTCCTGGACCGGCTCCGCGAGGCCGGCGTCCGCCCGGAGGAGGTCAAGGAACTCCCCGAACTGGGCCGACAGTTGACCCGCGAGTCGCTGCGCTACCTGTACCGGATCCTGTTCCTGCTGTACGCCGAGGCCCGCCCCGAGCTGGGCATCCTGCCCTCGGACTACCCCGAGTACCAGATGGGCTACGGCCTCGGCCGGCTCGGCGAGCTGATCGCCGAGCGCGACCTCGTCGACGAGAAGTCCCGCGAGGGCTTCTACCTGTACGAGTCGCTGGACCTGCTCTTCCGCAAGGTCCAGGAGGGTCACCGCCCGCGCCGCACCCACGGCGTGGCCGCGGAGCCGACCGGGGCGGTGCCCGCGAAAACCTCGGAGGACATGGGCCTACGCTTCGAGCCGCTGCACTCCAAGCTGTTCGAGCCGGACGCGATCCGGCTGATCGGCCGCCACGCCATCCCCGACCCGCGCGTCGACACCGAGGGCATCTCCGAGGGCGGGGAGCGCTTCATCGACACCCGCCTGCGCAACGCGACCCTGTACCGGGTGCTGCGCCTGCTGATGCTGACCCGCGGCAAGCGGCGCGAGCGCGGCGGCTTCATCTCCTACGCCCAGCTCGGCATCAACCAGCTCGGCGCCGTGTACGAGGGCCTGATGTCCTACTCGGGCTTCGTCGCGGGCGAGAAGCTGTACGAGGTCGCGAAGAACGGCGACCCGAAGGACGGCTCCTGGCTGATCCCGGCCACGAAGGCCGACGAGTACCCCGACGAGGTGTTCGTCCGCCAGAAGGACGAGGACACGGGCGCGGCGGAGCGCGTGTGGTACGCGCCGGGCGCGTTCGTGTACCGCCTGTCGGGCCGCGACCGCCAGACGTCCGCCTCCTACTACACCCCAGAGTCCCTGACCCGGGTGACGGTCCAGCTCGCGCTGCAACACCGCCTCGACCAGGACGACACGGTGACCGAGGCGCGCGAACTCCTCGACTGGAAGATCTGCGAGCCGGCGCTCGGTTCGGGCGCGTTCCTCAACGAGGCGATCAACCAGGTCGCCGCGGAGTACCTGCGCCGCCGCCAGGACGAGCTGGGCGTCGCCATCGACACCGAGAAGTACGCGGTCGAACTCCAGAAGGCCAAGGCGTACATCGCCCTGCACAACTCCTACGGCGTGGACTTGAACGACACGGCCGTGGAGCTGGCGGAGGTCTCCCTGTGGCTGAACACCATGCACCCCGGCATGGAGGCCCCCTGGTTCGGCCTGCACCTGCGGCGCGGCAACTCGCTGATCGGCGGGCGTCGCGAGATCTACCCGGCGGAGAAACTGAAGAAGGGCGGCTGGCTGGGCACCACCCCCGAATGCTTCCCGCTGTCGGAAGCGCTGGCGGGCGCCCCGCTGCCCGAGGGCGCGGTGCACCACTTCCTCCTCCCGGCGAAGGAGTGGGGCGCGGTCGCCGCCGAGAAGGAGGCCAAGGCACTGGCCCCGGAGGAGGCGAAGGCGCTCGCCGCCTGGCGCAAGGCGATCACCAAGTCCCCCAACACCACGCAGACCAAGCGGCTCCAGGGCCTCGCCCGGCGGGCGGAGTACCTGTGGGGGCTGGTCGTCCGCCGGCTGGAAATCTCCGAGCGCGAGATCTCGCGCCGCGTCGACGTCTGGGGCGCGGAAGACGGCTGGCTGCGCTCCCCCGAGGTCGCCGTCCCGAGGGAGAAGGTCAAGGCCGACCTGGAGGCCGTCGACACTCCGTACTGGCGCCTGAAGACGCTGATGGACGCGTGGTGCGCCCTTTGGTTCTGGCCCGTACAGGACGCCGCGCTGCTGGACGGCTCCCACGAGTCGTACGCACGGGCGGCGGAGGTCGCCTCGCGCTCGGGCGAGTGGACGGTGTCGGCGGTCCCGGCCCAGTCGGGTACGCCCGCACGGGAGACGTACGAGTCGGAGGACCTGTTCGGTGACGTCCAGGTCGTCGAGGTCAAGTCCAAGGCCACGCGGGGCGGCAACCGCAAGGAACAGATCCGCGGCGAACGCCGCCCGGTGATCGCCCTGACCTCCCTGGAGGACTGGCTGGACTTCGCGGAGTCGCTGCTGGGCACGGATGACGTACCGGCGGGCTCACTGGTGTCCCAGTTCGACACGTTGGATGCGCTGGAGCGGTACGAGGATGAGCTGCCCGAGTGGATGGGCATGGAGCGCTTCACCTCGCTGGAGTCGCGGTATCCGTGGGCGGGGGTTGCGCGGGATGTGGCTGAGCGGCAGGGGTTCTTCCACTGGGAGTTGGAGTTCGGCAACGTTTTCGGCGCGCGGGACGGATTTGATCTACAGGTGGGAAATCCGCCCTGGGTGCGGCCGGACTGGCAGGAGGACGTAGTCCTAGCTGAAGTGGAACCATGGTTCGTACTCACAAGCAAGCCCAACGCGGAAGAATGGCGCATCCGAAAGAGCGAAGTACTCCATCCCGATAGAGGCCTTACCTTTTACGTGAACGAACTGACCCAAGTGAGCGGCACCGCAACGCTACTCAGCGCCCAGTCGACCTACCCGCTGCTCAATGGGACGCGCCCAGACTTGTACCGAGCGTTCATGACCCAGATCTGGCGAAACGCGCGCCCGGAGGGGATGGCCGGACTAATCCACCCTGACACACATTTTGGCGGGCGCAAGGAAGGAACGCTACGGGAATCCGCGTATCGCCACCTTCGCTTCCACGCCCACTTCTGGAACCAACTCCGCATCTTCCCCGACGTTAAGGAGACGCGTCAATTCTCCGTCAACGTCTACGGAACCCAACAGGAGATCCATTTTACTCACGTGAGTTGGCTGTTCACACCGGAAACTCTTCTCGCCTCCATGAGACATGACAGCCAAGGGCGCTCACCCGGCATGAAGGACAACGGAGCATTCGACGTGCGCCCGCACAAGGCTCGCCTTCTACACGTGGACAATAATCGCCTCGCCGAATGGCACGCCCTATCCGGGCACCGGGACGCCCCCGAGGCCCAGACTCCCTTGCTCTATCCTGTAACACTCGAAGAAGAAGGCGCGATTCAAGCGCTGGCCACCTTCCCCGTGAAACTCGGACACTGGAGCCCACGCATTACCGTCGGGATGCATGAGAACCTTGCAACCAGGAAGCTCGGGCTCTACTCATGGCAAACTTCCGACATTGATTCCCTGAACGACCTGATCCTGCAAGGCCCTCACTTCGGGGTTGCAACTCCCTTCGAAAAGGAGCCCAATCTCCCCCTACGCAACCACAACGACTATCACTACTTCGATCTCACCGAAACCCCGGAAAATATCCTCCCGCGCACTAATTACGTTCGCGCCACAACCTTGGATCGCTTCAATACAACACAAGATCGCTGGGACGGGCGTAGGTATACAGAATATTTCCGTATGGCGTGGCGCGCCATGGTTCCGTTTGACACGGAACGAAGCCTCTTCGCTGCGCTCATCCCACCAGGACCTTCACATGTCGCCGCAGTGCATTCCATGGCACTATCTAACAACCGACTCACGGCACTGACAGCCGGCTTCTGGGCAACACTGCCACTCGACTACCTGCTACGCATTACGGGCCGCTCACATGTCGAGGTGTCCGAGGCCCACAAGATGCCTGCCCCTTCCCCCGACCATCCCTTGGCGGACCCACTCCTCATTCGCACCCTCCGCCTCAATTGTCTTTCAAGCGCTTACGCCACACTGTGGCAAGAACTCTTCCACCCCACATGGCCCGCGTATGAGACTTGGGCTGTTTCCCGCTGGCCCGACCTCAAGCCGCTTACAGGAGACCTAAATCCGACTTGGAATTACAGCACGCCGCTGCGTACCGAACTTGAGCGCCGTGCCGCTCTCGTTGAACTCGACGCTTTGGTGGCTGTTTGGCTAGGCATCACTGCCGACCAGTTGGTGACGATCTACAAGTCGCGGTTCTACATTCTCGCTCAGCGCGAGTCAGAAATGTATTTTGACTCGGCTGGTCGCAAAATCGCGGCAAGCCATCACACCTTCGGTTACAACCAGACGAAGCAGGACTACATCGAGCTCATGGCCCACCTTGAGAACCCAAAGGCCGTCGCACCCCCACAGGGCTACAGCGCCCCCTTCTATAAGGCCGACCGCGAGGCCGAGATGCGTGCCGCGCACGCGCACTTCCAGGCCCGCTTGGACAAGGAGATCGCCGCCGGTCGCTGGACTCCGCCGGAGAGCCGTGAGGCCTGAGATCCGTGCCTCATGACGACGGTCGGCGCTTCCGTCAGAAGCGCCGACCGTCGTGGGTAGCCGTACGAGCTCACATCGTTTCAAGCAACACCGACCACGCCACCGTGCCGACCCTCAGCATGGGCCCACCAGCCTCCACCTGCTTCGAGTCCCGCACGTGAACGGCGCCACCGGCGACAGCGACCTCCACGCACTCGCCGCCCGCGCCACTGCTGTAGCTGCTCTTGAACCAGTGCAGCTCCGAGCGGGGCTGAAAGCGTGCGTCTTCCGTGTTCATAGGTCTCCCAACAGCTTCTGAACGAAGGTCAGCGACTCCGCGGGCGTGAGGCCCTGCGCTCGCAGGATGCCGTATCGCTCTTCGAACCCCCGGACCACCGGCCGCTCACTGTAGAGGTGACTGTGCTCGTTCACCTCCACGTAGGCGATCCTCTGCGCCTTGCTCGTCTCCATCAAGGTGAACGGGCCGCCCATCCCGGCATGTTGGCGGCGGTCGGTCGGCATGACCTGGATCTCGACGTTGCGCTGCTGGCCGTAGAGGAGGATCTGCTCCAACTGAGCCCGCATCACCGCGTTCCCTCCCAGTGGCCGACGCAGGGTGCTCTCCTCGATGACGAAGCTGATCGTCGGCATCGGCCTGCGTGAGAACAACTCCTGGCGAGCCAGCCGGGCAGCTACGCGCTGGTTCACGGTCTCCTCGTCCAGGAGGGGGCGCCACATCTCGAACACCACCCGCGCGTACTCCTCGACCTGCAACAGCCCCGGCACGGCCTGGTTGGCGTACACATGCAGCTCAACCGCCTCCGCCTCCAGCTTCGCCGCGTCCCGGAAGAACGCCGGATACCGCGCCCGCGCCACCTCCTCCTTCATCACCGCCAACAGCCCGCCGGCCTCCAGCACCGCATCCGCCCGCTCGATGAACTCCGGCCTCGGAATACGCCGCCCCAACTCCACCGACGCGACCATGTCCTCGCCGTACCCGAGCTGCGCACCCAACTCCGCCCGCGTCAGCCCCCGGCTCGTCCGCAGCAGCCGCACCTGCTGTCCGAAGCACCGCAGGATGCCCGCCTCGCCCTCACTCTGAGCCGTCACGGTGACCTCACCTCACCCACCCGCACACAGGCACCCGCTCCACAACCCACCGCAGGCACCAAACCCGACCGTCACTCACAGCTCACCCTAAAGACACGCACCGTCGCCTTCGCGCCGCTTGGCCCCGCTTCCCCCGTACCAGGGACAAGCGCCCCGCCCTCCCCCGTACAGCTCCCGCCTGTACACCCGCACTCGCGCGATTCACCGCCACTCCAGGAACACCGTGCTGTTGGTCAGGGCATCGTGGACGATGTGGGGCGTATCTTCTTTCCCCGAGATCGACACCACCTGGAAGTCGGTCCCATCGCTCCGGGACCCGTACCGGTCGTTGGGCATGTGGACGGCGACGATGAACCGTTTGCGGTCCGCCGAGACCAGCATCCCCTCGGCAATCACCGCGTTGGCAGTGAGCTCGCTCGAGTCGACCACGGAGATCTCTGCTCCCTCCACACGACCGGAACGGGCTTCCACGGCCTGGAAGGAGCCGGACTGGTTGCGGCACAACACCCGGTCGTCGCCGATCCAGCCGACGATGCCGACGCATCCACTGAGCAGGGTGGCCGGGCGGGCCGACGTCTCCGTGAGCGGCCCCGAGGAATCCAGCGTGTCGAAGACGTGCCCGAAGACCTGCGGCGCCGTCGCGGTGAGGCGACGGCCGTCGGGAGCGAGGTGGACCATGTTCGCCTGGACGGCGTGCGGAGGCTTCCCGGAGACGACCAGAGGAAGGCCGTGGCCGGTCGCCGGGCCCTCGTCCGACAATCCGTGGTCCCCCTCGGCGGGCCGGGAGCCGATCCTGTGCCTACCGGCGGAATCGGAATAGGTGAACCACACACTGCGCCCGTCCGGCGACATCACGGCGTTCTGCTCGTCATCACCCGTCGCGCCGCTCAGACGGACGGAGTTGTCGGAACTGGTGCCGCTCTCCAGGAAGCCGGCATGGGTGCTCTTGCCGTCGGGGTTCCGGAACACCACCGCCATGCGGGTGAACGCCAGGTCGAACAGGGCGCGGACCCGGGGAGACATGTACTCGAGGTCGTCCACGCCGTAGGGAGACGGCTCGGTCGGCATCATGCCGCACAGGTCCACGAGAGGGCTGCTGATCGCCTTGATTCCCGGGAAGTCGGCGAGAGCGACATCGTCCGGCAGGCGGAAGTACCGCTTCCCACGCGGTTCCCACCGCTCGGGGTCCCAGGCCTGCACCAGGACACCGACGCCCCCCGAGGCCGAGCCGCAGGCCGCGGTGATGACGGTGTCCTCGCGGGCGAAGGCGCTGTCCGGAAGGACGTACTCCTGGTTGCCGCTGTAGGGCGCCGGGGGCACGGGCGTCGCGGTGTCCGGCTTCTCCTTGCTCGACTCCGCGCTGCATCCCTGGACGCACAGCATGGCCAGGAGGACGAGAACCATGGCTCTGCCGACTATGTGACGCACTTCGACAAATCCTTCTGGTCGCACAGTCTCCACGGCTGGACGATGAGAACCCACGTCCGCCGGGGGTCCACGGGGACGGAATCTGTGTGAAGGCGCAAGGGCTTTCCCTTGCCGTCCTTCAGCTGGACCCACCGCGTTTCCTGGTAGGAATCGGTGTAGCGGACCTTGATGCCCCACTCGCACGACTGCCCCGGTGGCGCGATCGCGTGCACCTTGAAACCGCCCGAGGGCTGGCCGCCTCCGACCTCGAGGTAACGGGTGCTGAAGTAGGGCTCGCCCTGTCCCTCGGTCTCATCGGTCAGCACCGGTTCGCCGGCGAGGGGCGGAATGTGGAGCTGGAGACCTTCGTAGGCTGCTCCGCCCTGCTCCGGAAGCATAACGACGGTGTGCCCGGTGCTCTTCCGGCAGGTGACGTCGGTGACCTTCCAGTCGTTGATGACCACCGAGGTGGACCGGGTGCTCATCACGTTCATCTGGAACACGTCGGCGTACCTCCCGATGGCCCCCGACGCCAGCTGCTTCTTGTACCGCTCGGGGGCGTACTCCAGCGTGGCCTCGTCCGCGAGTGGATGGCCGCCCAGTTCCTTCAGGTACGAGAAGGTGGCCGAGCGGTTGCCGCCGGCCACCGCTTTCCACTGCTCGTCGGGAGTCAGGGCCCGGTCGAGAACCATCGCCCATGTCTCGGGCTCGTCCTCCTCCGGCCGCACGGACACCGTGAACGGCACCTTGTTGGCGTCGTACTCCGCGTTGGAGTCGTTCTCCCTGGCCACACTGGTTTCGATCATGACGTAGTCGATCAGCGTGTCCCGGAAGACGGCCACGAAGGCGAGCGACACCATCACGAGCAGGGTGACCGCTCTACGACGCCGGGAGGCGCCTGGCGCCAGGCCGAGCGTCTCGGCGACGATCGAAGCAAAGCTCTCACGAGGGCCGTTGCCCTCGTCGGCGTCGCTCTGCCGCGAGGGCTGCGCGGGTACGGCCGGCGGGCTGCCGTCGGAGTCCCCGTCCTGCCCTGCCGGTGCGGCCGGCTCCGCGCGTGCGTCGTCCGCACCATCGGCACCGTCCGGCTGCGGCTCCGGTCTCTCATCCGTTGATCCGGTCGTTGTCATACCCGTCCCCCCGCAGGTCCCCGCCCCTTGCCGCCGATTCCGCCACGCTGCCCTTCGCGGGCGGCGCCCCCGACGTACAGCGGCCCGTCGTACAGGCGTCACCTCTGGTGACACGCCCGTCACGGCAGGGACGCTGCCGTCATGCACCTCTCACCATCCCCTCGATACCCGTCGTCCGCGTCCACGACAACACGCGATTTCGCCATGGTGTTCACCTCCACCCCGCGCGGCGCCCGCCTGGCCCGGCGCTTCGTCGCGCACTGCCTGGACTCCTGGGGCCACCCCTACGACAGTGACGTCAACGAGACGCTGACCCTCATCACCGCCGAGCTGTCCGCCAACGCCGTACGGCACGGACGCGTCCCCGGCCGGGACTTCCACGTCCGGCTCACCGCCGAGGCGGACGGCGGACGGCTACGCGTGGAGGTCTCCGACACCCGCGCGGAACACCGGCCCGTCGTCACCGGCCCCACGGAGCCAGGTGTCGAGTCCGAGTCCGGCCGCGGCCTCCTCCTGGTCGCCGCCCTGGCCGACGACTGGGGCGTCACCGACCGCCGCGGCCCCGGCAAGACCGTGTGGGCGGTACTGGACACCGCGTCGAGCGATCGGCCCGGCAGTATCCGTCCGCAGACACCGGCGCCCCCGCGGCGCTCAGTCGGCCTGCCGCCAAGCCCATGACGACCGCGTCACGCGCACGACGGCAGCGCACCGAACCGACGACGCTCGATTTCCGCGGCCGGGGCGCTCCTCGGCAGGTGACTCGCGGTCTACCCGGCCCCACAGGTCGTGGTCTCGGATTCAGCCGGCTCCGTGGGCGTCGTGCCGGTACCGCCACCCTTCTTGCCCGCCTCAAGGGGAGCGCGGCGCCGCCGTTGAAGCGCTTCACGCTCCTCGTCCGGAATCGTCATCGACTCGGCGAGCACGGCGGCGAGCGCGTCCACTTGAGCGTTGTCGATGTCGGCGCGGAAGACCCATCGGATGCTCTCGTCACGCGTGATGAGGTCGATCGCCAAGCGCGCACTCTTGTCCTCTGTGGTCGCCGCTCGGACGTACCGGACTCGGTCGATCGGGATTTCTTGGCGGATCTCGCCCTGCTCAAGGAATGCGTTCGTCTTGGTGGTGAGGATGCGGCGGTCCGTGACGGCGACCAGTGTCTTCGCCGCAGCCTTGTCCCTCGCTGCCGCCAACTTCTCCTTCGCCCCGTCAAGAATCGCGGAAATCGGTCCCAGGGCATCGAGCTGGTCCGGGAAGCCGAGGACACGCAGGGTCTCACCGTCCTCGACGTACCACCGCAGGATGCGGAGGTACGGCTTGAGATCCAGCGATTCGGGTGCGCAGACGACGTCCGGAGCCTCGAGCGGAGGGGTCGTCGGACGAAGAGCCTCGGCAAGCGGCTTGATCGCCTCCAGAAGACGGGCGGTGGTCTGGCGGGCCGCCTTCGAGTCCCTCCGCTTCCCTGGCAGTGACTGTGCCAGCGTCTCGCGTCCGGGAAGCTCGGCGATGATACGCAGCTCCCGCGTCAGTGCGTCGACGAGGCGCTTCGTCTCGGCGAGGGAGGAGTCCAGCTCCATGCGAGTGTCGCGCGCGATGACGTCGACAAGGCGTGCTTCGTCGGCGTCATCGCGTCCTGCGGTCCTCGCCTTTCCGGCGCGCAGTGCCTGGTAGCCGGTCCATGCCTTGAGGGAGGACAGCAGGGCGTGGGTGTCGAAGACGATCGCCTCGGCGTTCGTCTGCAGGTACTCACGGAGGCGGCGTGTGTCGGCCTGGTCGATCTGACCGACGTGGCCGCGGACGTTCCGCCGGTACAGGTCGAGCTGCTTGCTCAGTGCCGCCTCATTACCCGCGACGGTCTCCCACAGGGAGGCGGGGACCGATCCGACCGCGCGCGCCTGGTCGATCGCGCGCTCGACGGTGGTGACGAGTCCTGTCAGTTCGGCCCACTGCTCGTTGCGGATGGTGGTGAGCACCTGGCTCGTCAACGCGATGTTGGTCCTCACAAGGCCCGTGATCTCACTCAGCTGCATCTGAAGCGCGACCATGGCCAGCGCCGGCCCGAGCGTGGCCGCGTTCTGCGCCGTGCTCACGGACGTCACGGGGATGAGACGTGCCTGAGCGACGATCTTGCCGTTGACGAACACCGCCCCGAGGTTCGCGCCATCCTTGACGGCGAGCGTTCCGCCTGCCTTCAGCAGGGCCTGTGTCGCACTGCTGATCCTGTAGAGCCCCTGCACACCGGCGAACGCGTTGGCCAGGTTGCCGGCCACGGTCGCCGCGTTCCCGATCGAGGCGAGGACCATGGAGATCTCCTCGCGGTCGGCGGACGGCACGAGCCCGAAGTCGATCAGATCGGACTCGAACTCCGCCGGGACCTCACCGAGGACGACGGCGACCCCTGGGAGCACCTCCGCGAGGACCGTCGATGCCGTCGCCGGATCGGTGTCCGATCCGGATGCCGGATCGTCCACGACCGGTGAGTCGGCGGTATCGCTCTGGCCGTTCTGCTCGGGCTCCGCGATCTCTGTCGATTCCGAAGGGGCCTGCATTCGGTTTCCTCCCCACGAGGGCGCACAACGGCCATGCGTCGTCGGCGTTCGCTGCCGAAGTCTACGGTTCGATGGCCTGCGGTTCGGTGGCAGCCGACGTACCGTGCCATGGCAGTTCCGGATACGTGTCCACTCTTGGCGCGTGCCGGCCCTCAGCGGAATGACCCCGTCGAACACGCAAACCGATGTCAGCCCACCCGGATACGCTGAGCCACGACGTTCCGCGCGCGGAAGATGACCGATCGCGCGCGGAAGCCAGACATGACGGAGGGCCGATGCTGACCCGATTGGAGGTCCACGGGTTCAAGAACCTGCTGGACCTGTCGATCGACTTCGGGCCGTTCACCTGCATCGCAGGAGGGAACGGGACCGGCAAGTCGAACGTGTTCGACGCGATCCAGTTCCTGTCCCTCCTCGCCGACCGATCCATGATGGAGGCCGCGCAGGAGGTCCGGGGGGTGCACGGCGAACGACACGGCGACCCGAGGGACCTCTTCTGGAAGGGGTTCGGAGCGGGGCGGCACCGCATGCGGTTCGCCGCCGAGATGATCGTTCCACCCGTGATCGAGGACGATTTCGGACGGGTGGCCAAACCGACGACCTCCTTCCTGCGCTACGAGCTGGAGATCGGCTATCAGGAGCCCTCCGGACTCGACCGCTTCGGCCGATTGACGCTGCTGCGTGAGAACCTGCAGCACATCACCAAGGGAACCGCCAAGAACCACCTTCGTTTTCCCCACAGCGCAGGTCGCTTCCGCAACGAGGTCATCACCGGGCACCGCAGCGGCGCGCCCTACATCTCGACCGACACCGACGCGTCCTCGGGCGAACCCATCGTCAAGATCCATCAGGACGGCGGCAGCCGGGGCCAGCCCAAACCTGCAGCGGCCTCCCGTGCTCCGGCAACGGTCGTCTCGACCATCACGTCGAGTGACGACCCGACGATCCTCGCCGCCCGGCGGGAGATGGAGTCGTGGCGCAGGCTCGCGCTGGAGCCTTCTGCTCTGCGCAGCGCGGACCGGTACATGGACCCGCAGAGCATGGACGTCGATGGTTCGCACCTGCCCGCCGCCCTGTACCGGGTCGCGCACACCTTGCCCGAAACGGATCCCGACCAGGTGTACGCGCGCGTGGCCGGCCGGCTGTCGGACCTCACGGGTGTTCAGGTCCGCGAACTCCGAGTGGACCAGGACGAGGTGCGACAACTACTGACGGTCCAGGTCCGCGAGACCGACGGGATGCTGTTGCCTGCGCGCAGCCTGTCCGAGGGCACGCTGCGTTTTCTCGCCCTCTGTGTGCTGCTCGAGGATCCGACCGTGCGCGGCATGATCTGCATGGAGGAGCCCGAGAACGGTATCCATCCGGCGAACCTCAACCCCATGGTGGAACTGGTCCAGGAACTCGCGGTCGACCCCAGCGAGAAACCCGGCATGGACAACCCCTTTCGGCAGGTTCTCATCAACACCCACTCGCCCGGTGTCGTTCAGCTCGTCTCCCCCGACGACCTGCTCTTCGCGGACGCGACCATGCAGCGGGCAGAGGACGGCAGTCTGGCCCACGGCCTTCGGCTGCGTCCCCTGGCAGGTACGTGGCGTGTCGCGGACGGGAGGCGCGACTACGTCACCAAGGCGGACATCCTTCCGTACCTGACCACCCCGCCCGGGGCTCAGATCACCCTCGACCTGGGGGCGGCGTGACTCTGCGCATCCTCTTCACCGGCGAGGGAACGAGTGACAACGGGCTGGTGCCTCACATCGAGACGGTGGCGGCCGAGGCCGGCATGCGGGCCGTGGTGACCGCTCCTGACTTCGGCCGTCTCGGGTTGACCGACTGTCATGCCGTGGCGGACAAGCTCCGTGAGGTGCGGAAGCTCGGTGATGCCTACGACCTGGTGATCGTGCACCGGGACGCCGACGGGGCGGGTCCGGAGAAGCGACACCAGGAGGTGGCCGAAGCCGTGGCCTCGGAATGGGCCGGTCGGCCTCACATAGCGGTCGTTCCGGTGCGTGCCCTGGAAGCCTGGCTACTCCTCGACGAAGCGGCCATCCGCCGAGTCGCGGAGAATCCACGGGGACGGATGAAGCTCGACCTTCCCAAGGGAAGCGCTGCCGAGCGGATCCCCGATCCGAAGAAACTCCTGCAGCAGACCCTGGCGGCAGCGAGCGGTGTCTCCGGACGTCGTCTGGCCATGTTCCGCAGCCGGTTTCCCCGGCACCGGCACAAACTCCTGGAAGCCCTGGACCCTCATGGGCCGGTGTCCGAACTTCCCTCCTGGCAAGCCTTCATGACCCATCTCAGAGCAGCGCTCGACCGTGTGTGGCGGCACATTTCGAGGGGCGGCAAGGTGCCGGACAGGACGGGCTCGGCGGCTGCTTCGGAGGCGTGCATCGGGCGGTGCGGGTCCCGGCCGTGCACCTGCCCGTGAGCGGCGTCCCGGTCGCGCGTCAAGCGGTGGGCTGTCCCGAGAGTTCGGATCCGGGTGCGCGGGGCGGTTCCGGGCGGGTGGCGGTGTGGGCCTCAAGGTCCCGGCGCGTGCGTCGCACGATCTGGTCCCGAGTCCCTCGGTGGTCGGCGAGGGCCAGGTCGATGGTGAGCCGTACTCGGCGTGCCTCCGGAATCGGGCAGGCGATGCCTGACGTCTTCGGGCGCTGGCCCTTGATCTTGGACACACGAGACACTGGGTCCTGAGGATCTGAGAACGGACACCTCGTGGTCACGCGCACTGCGATGCGTCCAAGGTGACCGTGGCTTGTACGGTACCCAAGCCGTGACAGGTTGCTGACCCCTGGTGGGGCACGGCACCAGATATGCGCTGTGCCCCACCAGTACCACGTTGTGCACGGAAGGAGAAACCCGGCCATGCCCGACAACCTTGCATGGATCGCCGATGCCTGGCGCAGCCCGCACCTGAACGCCTCCGATCTTTACATCACCTGCGCGCGCGGCCTCAGCCCTCGGCAGCTGGCCGAACGCATGGCCGACCATGAGCCTGTCGAGATCGGGCCGGCCCTCACCATCCAGGAAGCGTCCCGGATGGTCGACCTCACCCAGATCTACTGCGTCGGCCGCATCGGCCGAAGCGGCGACTGGTCGTTCATCGTGGAGTGTGGGGGCAGCGAAGGCTGGTCCCTCGATCCGACCGTGTCCCGCGGTGCCGAGGTGCTGATATTCGACCCACGGCCGGACACTCCGCCCTCCTTCTTCAGGTATCTCGTCGACGGCGAGCTGCAGCTGCACTTCGAGTTGGGCTTCGGCTACGACCCTGCCGGCGCCCAGCCCGACCTCCTGCGGCCTGCACTGGAAGCGGCCGGAGTCATCCCGCCGGAAGACAGCGTCGATGACCTGCTCGGCATGGACGAGGAGCTGTCGCCTGCCGAAGAGAAACGTCGGGTGTTGGACGTCGTCGGTGAGCATTTCGGGCTGTCACTGCCGCAGCAGGTGATCGAGAGCGCGCAGCTTCCTGCCGTGGTCACCCGCACCTCGCCTCCGTCCTCCTGGTGACCACGAGCGCGTCGGCACCATGGCTTGGGACCGGCAGCGTGGCCGGCGCGGGCAGGGGACGGGCAGGCGCCTCCGGGCATGGGCGTCACCGGGCAGCCGCGTCTCGTCCGTGCCACGCGGGCCGGGGCCCGGAATTCGACCAGGTGAGTACCGATGTCCGAGGTGGGCGGTATTTTTGACGCTGATCGTCACGGCGCCTTCGCCGGCTGTCACGGCGTCACGTGCGCGGCGGTCCGGTAACCGTCCTGCCCGAAAGGTCCTCGTGAAGCCCACCCTGGCCGCCGCGCAGCTCCGCGGCAGTCTCACGCAGTACCTCACCACGACGTACGCGCTCGCCGACGAGGACACGCGGCTGGCGCTGGAGCGGTTCCTCGGGGATCCGGAGACGGGGATCTTCCGGGGGCCCTACCTGCGGATCAGGACACCGTTCCACCCGGCCGACGACGGGTGGCGGTCGGCGCTGGAGTGGCAGCCGTCGTTCACGCCGTGGCGGCATCAGGCGAAGGCGTGGGAGCGGCTGAGCACGTACAAGGGAGCGGCCGAGCCGACGCTCGTGACGACCGGTACCGGGTCCGGCAAGACCGAGTCGTTCCTGATCCCCGTGCTCGACCACTGCCGGCGGCAGAAGGCGCTGGGCAGGCACGGGGTGAAGGCCGTACTGCTGTACCCGATGAACGCGCTCGCCACCGACCAGGCCGGCCGCATCGGCGACTACCTGGCGCAGCCGGAGCTGGCCCAGGTGACGGCCGGTCTCTACATCGGCGACAAACCGGACACGGATTTCCGGCGGGTGATGACCCGGCGCGAGGAGATGCGCCAGTCGCCGCCGGACGTGCTGATCACCAACTACAAGATGCTGGACCTGCTGCTGCAGCGGGCCGAGGACCGGCCGTTGTGGGAGGACGCGGACCCGGCCCACGTCGTGCTGGACGAGTTCCACACCTACGACGGCGCGCAGGGCACCGACGTGGCGATGCTGCTGCGGCGGCTGGCGTCCGCCGTGGGCGCCTCGAAGCCGGAACGGCCCCTCGGGGCGATCTGTCCGGTGGCGACCTCGGCGACCCTCGGTGAGGGCGGGGGCGACACCGGCGGCATCCTCACCGTCGCCGAGCAGGTGTTCGGCGTGCCGTTCGGTCCGGACTCAGTGATCGGTGAGGAGCGGCTGAGCGCCGACGACTTCGTCGGCGACATCGACTACGAGCTGCCCGAGCCCCCCGATCCCAAGGAGGTCATCGAGGTCTCGGGCGGGCCCGGTGTGGAGTCCGACCCGGACCGGCTCGACCTGGACGGGCTCGCCGAGCGGCTGCTGGGGCGGCGCGGCCTGGACGTCTTCCAGATCGGACGGCTGTTGAAGAAGCACGACTTCACCCACGGGGTGCTGGCGCTGCTGAACGGCGATCCGCTCGACGAGTGGGGGCTGCGGGACCGCATGGCCCGCTTCGGGTACGCGTGGGCGCGCACCGCACGGGAGAACCCGCGGCTGGCGCTGGAGGCGTTGTCGCGGTTCGTGGCGCTGCTGTCGTCGGCGCGGGACCCGGAGTCCGACCAGCGCAGGCCGCGCCCGCTGGTGCACGTCGAGGCGCACCTGTGGGTGCGGCCGGTGGGGCGGGTGCTGAGCGGGGTGGGCGCCCGGCCGGAGTTCCGCTGGTACGAGGACGAACGGAGCGCCGCGCGGCGCTCGGCCCTCACCGCGGCCTCCGCGTCCGAGGACACCTCCGACGGCGAGGAGTGGCCGGCGGCGGACTCGCGGCGGCCGCAGGCGCTGCCGGGTTCGGACACCGTGCAGCGGCCGGCGCAGGCCCACCTGCCCGCGATCTACTGCCGTGTCTGCGGCCGTTCGGGCTGGGCGGCGCTGTCCCCGGAGGCCGATCCGCAGAAGCTGGAGACCGGCCCGCCCAAGATCTGGCAGGCCGCCGTCGGGCGGGACAAGCGGCGGCTGCGGTACTTCATCTCGGCTACACCGGCCGAGGCTCGGGACGCCCTGGCCGCGCTCACCGGCGCCTCCCCGAAGCAGGCGGGCGGCGTCGACCCGCAGTCCGTGGTGGTGCTGGACGGCGCGCAGGGCACCTATCGCCTGCCCGTCGCCGAGGACGGGGAGGGGCTGCAGGACGCCTGGTTCGCGCGGGCCGTCCTGGACAAGAAGACCGCCGACCAGGCCGCCAAGGACGACACCTGCCCGGCGTGCAACACGGACAACGGCATCAGGTTCCTCGGCACCGCGCTCGCCGCTCTGGCCTCCGCCACGGTCACCCAGCTGTTCACCGGCGGCCAGGAGATCGCACTGGCGCCGGAGGAGCGCAAGACGCTGCTGTTCAACGACTCCACGCAGGACGCGGCACACCGCGCCGGGTACGTCGCCAACGCCTCGTACAAGTTCTCGCTGCGCTCGCTGCTGGCGCACCAGCTGGACGACTCCGGTGCGCCGCTGCCGCTCAACGACCTCATCGGCAACGTCCTGGACACCGTCGACGACCCGCAGGCACTGGCCGCCGTCGTCCCGCCGGACCTGCACGACGAACCGGGCGTGGACCGGCTCCTGTCGGGGCGCGGCACCGGGGACGCGCGGACGTGGAAGCTCATCGGGGAACGGCTGGCGTTCGCGACGGTCATGGAGTTCGGGCTTCGGTCGCGGCTCGGACGCACCCTGGAGCTGACCCGGACCACGGCCGCGGAGGTGGTGATCGCCGACCCCGAGCGGGTCGTCTCGCTCGCCCGCGACCTGCATCTCACGCTGCCGGGACAACTGGGACTGGACGGCGGGCTGCCCACGCCCGACCGCTATCTGGCCTACGTGCGCGGGCTGCTGGAGCGGCTGCGGCTGCGCGGCGGTGTCCGGCATCGGTGGCTGGACACCTGGATCAAGGAAGCGGGCGTCAACCAGTACCTCATCTCCGGGCAGCGGCCGGAGGGAATGCCGGCCTTCCCCGAGGGGTACGTGGCACCGCCGCGGTTCCTGCTGGCGGGCCCCAAGGAGAAGACCAAGTTCGACACGATCGCCGGCCGTGGCAACTGGTACCAGGACTGGACGCGGCGCTGCCTCGGTCTGGACGCGGCACAGGCGACCGAGTACCTGCGCAGGCTGCTGCCGGTCCTCACGGACGAGGGCGTGCTGTCGGCGCGCACGGCCAAGGACCGCACGACCCGTGTGTACGGGCTGCAGCCGGGCCACATCCACGTGCGGCTCCTGGCGGACGAGCTGGTCAACAAGGCGTTCGTGTCCTGCGAGGAGTGCGGCTGGCAGCAGGTGGTGCCGCCCGAGCGGCGTACCCGCTGGTACGGGCACCCCTGTCCGCGCTGGCGCTGCACCGGAGTCCTCGCCCCGCCGCAGCACGGCACGTCCTCGTCCGGGACGACCAGCGGCGGTCTCGGCGGGAAACTGCAACGTGACTACCGGGCCGACTACTACCGCCGCCTGTATCTGACCGGCGGCACCTACCGGGTCGTCACGGCCGAGCACACCGGCATGCTGACGCGGCCCGAACGGGAGCGCGTGGAGCGGACGTTCCGGCAGGGCGCCCACTACACGGACCCCAACGTGCTCTCCTGCACCCCCACCCTGGAACTGGGCATCGACATCGGTGACCTGTCGGCGGTGCTGCTCGGTTCGCTGCCGGGCGGCCCGGCGAACTACGTGCAGCGTGCTGGACGTGCCGGGCGCAGGACCGGCAACGCCCTGGTGGTCGCCTTCGGCGGGCGCCGGGCCCGCGACCGGTACTACCTGGACGACCCGACCGAGATGATCGCCGGTGACATCGTGCCGCCGGGCTGCTACCTGTCGGCCGTCGAGATCCTGCGCCGCCAGTACACGGCGCACCTGCTGGACCGGGCGGCACGCGGCGAGCTGACCACCGGCGACGGGGAGTTGCTCATGCCGGTGCCGCGTCTGTCGTCGGCGTTGTTCGGCACGACCGGCTGGTGCCAGGACCTGTCGGACGCGGCGCTCACCCACGGGGCGCGGCTGGTGGAGGAGTTCCTGGCCCTGTTCCCGCAGGCGTCCGGCTGCCCGGACGACGACCGGGGGGTGTCCGAGCACGCCGCGGACGAGCTGCGCGCCTACGCCATCGGCGGCATCGCCCGCGCCCTGCAGGAGGCCGAGGAGGAGTGGACGGCGCGCCGCGAGGAGCTGCGCCGCCGTATCGCCGCCATCGACACCGCGGTGGACGGACTGCTCACCGACGACCGTGAGCAGGGCGCCGAGCGGCGCGAGCTGCTCGCGGAACGGCGTGCCACGGGCGAGTTGCTGCGCGAGCTGAGCCAGACCAGCGCGCACGGTGCCCTCGTCGAACTGGGGCTGCTGCCCAACTACAGCCTCACCGACACGACCACGTCGCTGGAGGCCACCCTCTACTGGAAGGAGGCCGCCGGGGACGAGGGGGGCACGGAGGCCCCGGAGGGCGACGACGAGCGCCGGGAGTGGGTGTACCGCAGCGAGATGCGCGACTACGAACGCTCCCGCAGACTGGCGCTCACCGAACTCGCGCCCGGCAACAGCTTCTACGTCAACGGCTACCGGCACGTCGTGCGCGCCCTCGACATCGGCAGCCCGGAGCGGCGTGCCTGGGCGGTGTGGCGTCTGTGCCCGGCCTGCGGTTACGCGCGCACGCACGGCGATCCGAAGAACGACACGTCGCCGTGCCCGCGGTGCGGTTCGCGGGAGATGGCGGACGCGGGGTGCGTGCACCACGTGCTGGAGCCGCGGCGCGTGATGGCCCGGGACAAGCGGGACGACGCCCGGGTGCGGGACGACCGTGACGAGCGGGACCGGAAGCGGTACGCGGTCCTCACCACCGTCGACATCGACCCGGCTCATCTGGCGACGGGGTCGTGGCGGCACGACACCGCGGTCTTCGGCGCGGACTTCACGCGCAAGGCCGTCGTCCGCACCCTGAACCTCGGCGTCGACCGGCAGGACGGCAGCAGCACGGTCCCGCTCGCCGGGGACGACGTACGCCTGAATCCGTTCTACGTGTGCACCAGTTGCGGCGGGGCGACGTCCGACGGCCGGCCGGTCGTCGACCAGTCGCAGCACGCGCTCACCGCCTCGCTCGCCCGCTCCACCCGTGCGAGCGCCCACCACCAGCTGTGGTGCCCGCGCCGGCGGCTGCGGGGCAGCGGCGAGGAGCAGGGCGCCGGGCAGGACGTGCCGCTGCTGCTGGCGCACGAGCTGACGACGGAGGCCGTCCGTATCCTGCTGCCGGCGTCCGTGGCGCGGGCCAAGGAACGGCTCGCCTCCTTCACCGCCGCGCTGTTCACGGGCATAGCGGCCCGCTACGGCGGCGACCCCGACCACATCGACATCACCGCCGCGTCCATGCCGGACGGTGAGGACCGCGACTGGCCGCGCCGGTTCCTCGTCGTGTACGACCGGCTGCCCGGCGGCACCGGTTACCTGCATCGTCTGGCGACCTCGGACGGCTTCCGCGAGGTGCTGCTGAAGGCCCGCGAGGTGATCGAGGAGTGCGACTGCCTGAAGAACGGACTCGACGGCTGTCACCGCTGCCTGCTGCGCCGCGTGCCGCCGGCCGACTACGACAAGGTCAGCCGCAACGAGGTCCGGCAGATGCTCGACGAGCTGCTCGGCGCGGACGGTGAACGCTGGCGCACCTCGCCCGTCGCCACCACCCAGCACATCCCGATGCACCGACAGGCCGAGAGCGATCTCGAGGTCCTGTTCATCGACACGCTGCGCGACTGGGCGAAACTGCCGGAGAACCGGGCGAGCGGCGACGCCTACATCACGCCGGCCGGCGCCCACGCGCTGGACCTGCGGCTGACCGCCGCCGACGGCACGACGCTGAGCTGGCGGGTGTCGCAGCAGCGCGTCCTCGACGGCACCCGGCCCGACGTCCTCTTCGAACGGGTCGACGCGCCCGGCCCGCGCGTCGCGGTCTACCTGGACGGCTACGAGTTCCACGCCGGCCGGGAACACAACCGCGCCGGCGACGACGCCGACAAGCGCACGCGGCTGCGCGCGGAAGGACTCAGGGTCTTCCAGCTCACCTACGGCGACGTGAAGGACTGGCAGCGCCGTGTCCGGGACATCGGCCACGCGGGCACGGGACCGGCCGACCCGGTGTGGGAGCCGTACGGTGACCAGGCCCGTGGCAAGGCCCGCGACTACTACGCCAAGGTGTGGAACGCCCTGCCCGGTGAGCTCGCGGAGACGGTGTGGGTCAATCCGGCCATGCAGCTCGTGGAGTATCTGCGCCGGCCGGACGCGGAGCGCTGGCGCTGGCGGGCGGAGGCGGCCCTCGCCGGATTCATGGGAGCCGAGACCCGCCCCGTGGCACTGCAGCCGGCTGTGCTCGGCGAGCAGATCACGGCTGCGCTGCACGGTGGGACGCCCGCAGGACCACGCGGCCCCGTGCAGCTGTTCACGGTGACCGACCGCTCGGGACTGCCGCTGGTCTTCGCCGCGGACGGCCGGACCACGCCCCCCGCGTGGACCGGCATCGTCCTCCTCGACGACGCACCCGGCGTCCACGCCCGGGAGGAGGCGCACAAGCTCCGCTGGCGGGCCTGGCTGTACTGGTCCAACCTGCTGCAGTTCCTGGACACCGGCGGCGGTGACGCCGTCCAGCTCACGACGCGCCGTCTCGACGGGTTCCCGGTCGAGACCCTGGCGGTCACGGGCGGCGGTGGCGTCCTGGAGAGCGTCCGCGCCACGCTCACCCTCCCGGCCGCCGTCGACGGCCCGTCCGAGACAGCCAGGGCCACCACGCCCACTCCGCAAGCCCCCGCACGGGCCAAGGTGCCCCCCGCGAACGTTCCCCTTCCCGTCCGGGACGAGAAGTGGGACCGGGTCATCGAGTACCTCGACCCGGACGAACCCGGCCTGCTCGGGCTCGCCGAGGCTCTCGCGGCGCGCGGCGTCCCGGTCCCCGAGGACGGTTACGAGCTCGACGACAACGGCTGGCTGGCCGAGCTGGCGTGGCCCGGCCGACGCCTCGGTGTCGTCCTGGGCCCGCGCCCGCCGCAGGGCGAGAACGACGATCCGGAGGCGGCCGACCGCGACCGTGCCTTCGCCGCGGCCGGCTGGGAGGTACGGCCCGCCGCCGACTGGTCCGCCGACGCCCTCGCCGACCGCCTGGACGGCGCACCACCGGCCGGCAGCCGGGAGCAACCTGACCAGCCTGACGGCACCACCACGGAAAACGGGGGGAACACACAGCCGTGACCGGCAAGAACGTGACACTGCGCCTGCTCGACAAGGCGGACCGGGAGATCCTCAAGCTCCCCCGCCCCGTCAAGGGCGCGATCTACGACTTCCAGCACAAGTTCAAGACCAATCCCGACTCCGCGGGGCTGCGGCTCAAACAGCTGCAGGGGCACGACAAGCTGTACTCGGCGCGCGTCAACGACGACTACCGCGCACTGCTGCTGCGCCTGGCGGACGACGACTGGCTGATCGTCTCGGTCAAGCACCGCAAAGACGTGTACGCGCACCTGGACCGGCTGACGTACTCGGTCAACCGCGTCACCGGCGGTATCGAGTACGTGGACCTGCAGGTCGTGCAGGAGGAGGTGCTCACCGCCCGGGCGCCGCTGGCCGCCGCGCCCGCGGAGCCCGCTCAGCCCGCTGAGCCGGCTCTTCCCGCCGAGCCGGCCGGCCCCGGGCCGCTGTTCGCGAAGTGGTCGGAACAGGAGCTCACCGACCTGGGTGTGGCACCGTCCCTGATCCCGGTCGTCGCCGCGCTGACCACCGAGGACCAGCTGCTCGGTCTCGTCGAGTACGCGCCGCAGCTCACCGGCGAGGTACTGCTGGCGCTGTACGACGGCACGGCGTACGACGACGTCCTGGAACAGGTCACCGCGCCCGTCGCGACGCCGGAGCCGGTGGATCCCGAGGACTTCCGTGCCGCCGCCGAGCGTCCCGCGACCATCGTCACCACCACGGACGACGCGCTGCGCGAGGCCCTGGAGGGCGAGGACTTCGGCCGTTGGAAGGTGTTCCTGCACCCCACACAGGCCAAGCTGGTCGGCCGGGACTACAGCGGTCCGGCACGCGTGGGCGGTGGACCCGGCACCGGCAAGACGATCGTGGCGCTGCACCGGGTCAAGCACCTGGTCGAGCAACTCCCGCCCGGCCGGAACAAGCCGGTCCTGCTGACCACGTACAACAAGAACCTCGCGGCGGACCTTCGTTCACGGCTGCTCGCCCTGGGCGGTGAGACGCTGCTGTCACGCGTCGAGATCAGTCACGTCGACCAGCTCGCGCTGCGCACCGTCCGCGAGGCCGAACCGGGCAACCGCAAGCGCATCGTCGACGAGGCGCAGGCGGTCCGGGAATGGCGCTCGCTGCTCGACGAGCTCGGCGAGGACGGCTGGGACGCGGAGTTCCTGCACGACGAGTGGACCCAGGTGGTCCTCGGCCAGGCCGTCACCTCGCGCACGGACTACTTCCGGGCGCGCCGCGCCGGACGCGGCGGCACGGTCACGCGTGCCGAGCGCGCCGAGATCTGGCAGCTCGTCGAGCGGTTCACCCAGCGTCTGGACCGGCTCGGAGTCCAGACCTGGGACCAGATCGCCGAGCGGGCCGCGCAGTTGGAGGCGGGACGCGCCCAGCGCATCCAGGCCATCGAACGCCGGCGCGAAGAAGCGGGCGGCCTGGACAACGTGCACGTGGCCGACGGTTCGGGAGGCTGGCTGCGCTACCGGTACCGGCACATCGTGGTGGACGAGGCCCAGGACCTGCGCCCCGCCCACTGGAAGATGCTGCGCGCGATGACCGCCCCGGACCGCAACGATCTCTTCCTGGCCGGTGACACCCACCAGCGCATCTACAAGAACCAGGTGACGCTCGGCAGCCTCGGCATCAACATCCGCGGCCGGTCGTCGAAGCTGTCGTTGAGCTACCGCACCACCCGGCAGATCCTGCGTTCCGCGCTGAACGTCCTGGGTGACGAGACGTACGACGACCTCGACGGCGGCGGTGAGACGCTGGCCGGGTACCGGTCCGTGCTCAGTGGCGCGGTCCCGGATCTGCACGGCCTGAAGGACTGGCAGGAGGAGCGCGACGCGATCGCCGCGCTGATCGAGTCCTGGGGGGAGGTGCCGCACGAGCAGATCGCGATCGCCGTCCCCACCAACCGCATGGTGACCGAAGTCGCGTACACGCTGAGCCGGCAGGGCATCCGGGCACTGGAGATCGGCCCGGACGGGCCCCGGGACGACAGCGGCGTCCACATCGGCACGATGTTCCGGTTCAAGGGGCTCGAGTACCAGCGCATGATCATCGCAGGGGTGGCCGACGGGCTGGTGCCCCGGGCGGACGTCCAGCAGCGGCGGACCACGAACCCGGCCCGTCACCGGACGGAGATGCAGCGCGCGCGGTCCCTGCTCTTCGTGGCCGCCACGCGGGCACGGGACAGCCTGGACGTCTTCTGGCACGGGGAGCCGAGCCCGTTCCTCGAAGAACTGATCAGGGTCAGGCCTCCGGTCGCGGCATGACCCGCCCCGCCGATCGTGCTGCGGCGGCTTCGGCTACCACGGCGTGATCGGCCTCTGGGGTACGACCGGTCCCTGGGGCACGAGGAAGGGCCGGCGGGGGTCCTCCGGCGGCATCCTTCGGACCGCGAGTGCCGGATCGGGCGCCGGCAGATAAGGGGCGAGGGCCGCGTACACGTCCGCCGCATCCGCGGGGCGGTCCTCCGGACGTTTGGCGAGCAGCGCGTACACCAGATCCTGGAGAGCCGCCGGCACCTCGACGCCGCGCCCGGCCAGCTGCGGCGGGGACGCCGTGAGGTGCTGGGTGACCAGCTCGGCGGGACGCTCGCTGCGGAAGGGCGGGTGACCGGTGAGCATGTGGTGCAGCAGGCATCCCACGGCGTACAGGTCGCTGCGTCCGTCCAACGGCTTCTCGCCGGCGAGGAGTTCGGGCGAGGCGTAGGCGACGTTGCCGAGCGTCTCGCCCGTCATGGTGAGCTGAGGGTCGGTGTCCGAAAGGACCTTCACCAGACCGAAGTCGAGGATCTTCACCAGACCGCTGGAGCCGACCATCGCGTTCTGCGGTTTGAGGTCGCGGTGGACCAGACCGGCCGCGTGCGCCGCCGACAGCCCCGAACACAGCTGCGCGGCCACGGAGACCGCTGCCGGCACGGGCAGGCGTCCGTGATCGGCGCCGTCGATCACGTTGTCGAGCGTCGTCCCGTCGACGAGCTGCATCACCAGGCAGCAGACGTCCTCGGTGACGGCCGCGTCGTACACGGTGGTGATGTTGGCGTGGTCGAGACGAGCCGCGGCCTTGGCCTCCCTCTCGAAGCGTGCCAGGGCGGTGGAACGCCAGTCCTGCAGGGCCAGAAGGTCGGCAGCGACTGTCTTGACGGCGACAGGGCGCTCCAGATACACGTCCGTCCCCTGCCAGACATGCCCCATCGACCCCCTGCCCAGGATCCGGTCCAGCCGGTACCTGCTGCGCAGCACCTTGCCCGCGGCGAACTGCTCCACGTTCACTTCCCTCGATGAACCCACGTGGCATGTCGGCGCGCGCACCCCCGGGTGGGTCCGCCGCCGACTTCCCGAACGGGAGCAGTCAACCAGCCTCGTGGGCTTCCGGGAGAATCCCGACATCGACGAGCCGGCCGTCGGCCCTGGACTCCGGCCGGTGCACCCAGGCGAGGGAGGTCAATCGCTGCTGCCCGTCCAGCAGGTAGAGGGGCTGGTGCGCCGACTTGTCGGCCTGGACGACGGCAGCCGTCTTGAAGGGGACGGCCACCCGCGGTGAGACAGTCCCACGGTGCCCGGGTGTGCTAGGCATGTCTCCATGTCCCTCGTCACGGGCCCGGGGGCGCGGAGCTCGGCTGCGGCTTGTTCAGGATGCCCGCCGTACGCGTGCACCTCGGCCCGCTCGAGGGATGCAGGTCGGACGTAGCGCCGTAGCGAGCGTAGAAATCGTCGATGCAGGCGAGGGCTTCCTCCGGCCGGCCATGGTCGACAAGAAAGCGGCGCCAGGAGCGGACGAGCCGTTCCCCTCCCGGCCCAAGGCATGAGGAAGCGGGCGAAGGACCTCGATCGCCTCGTCGATGCGGCCATGGCGGGCCACGAGCTCAGCGAGGGGAAGGATCACATGGGGATCACCCTCCGCGGCGGCCGCGCGCAGGAGGCCGGCAGCCTCGTCGACGCGTCTCTGCTGCTCCAGATGGCCGGCCACCTACTCCTCGCCCCCGTCGGCGGCGAACGCCCGCGGTTCGGCTTCACGGCCGTGGCGGGAGAGCAGGCCGGCGTACATCACGCCGGAGACGTTGACGGGGACCGCCGGCGCCGCGTCAGAAGGCAGGTTCGCACGGACACGAGTACGCCGTCGACGCGGCCCTCGCCGTCATCGCGCCGCGGCAGTCGGGGCCGGTCATTGTCTTCACCTCCGACGAGGACGACGTGCGCGGACTCTGCGGCGACCGCGGGGTAGTCATGGACCTGTAGGGCAACCCGCCGCCAAGCACTTGACACTCGGTTCTCCGGATCGGCCGGCCTGACGATGGATTGTGTTCTCCCCCTGCCTCATACATGTTCGGTGCCCATACCCCCTCCCCCGCGGGTCCCGGCGCCGTTCCCCGGCGGGGCCGGTGGGTCTCACCTCACCTCCGGGGGTGGTGTTGGGTGCACCCGTGATCCGGTGTCCAGCACCAGTGACCTTCGTGCCGGGTCCGGACAGCATGGCTGGTGCCGATCCGGGCGAAGAGCCGAGAAGGAGCACGCGATGCGAGCGAAGACCACCTCGAAGGTGCGCAGGGGACTGCTGGTCGCGGCGGTGGTGGGGCTGATGAGCACCACCACCGCCGTGGCCGGCACCAGCGCGTCGGTGACCCACCCCCCGAAGGACAGGGCGCTGCGCGAGAGCCTCGATGCGCTGGTGCACCAGGAGAAGTTCCCGGCCGCGCTGGCCTGGGTGAGCAAGGACGGACGCGAGAGGTCCCTGGTGGCCGGTTCCTCCCGGCTGGGCCGACAGGTCCCCGTTCCCCACGACGGCCAGGTCCGTGCGGCGAGCAACACGAAGACCTTCACCGCGGTGGTCGTCCTGCAGCTGGTGGCCGAGGGCAAGGTGGAGCTGGACGCGCCGGTCGAGACGTACCTGCCCGGCCTCGTGCGGGGCGAGGGCATCGACGGCAGGAAGATCACCGTCCGGCAGTTGCTGCAGCACACCAGCGGGCTCCCCAACTACACCGAGTACATCGGCGTGGAGAGCTTCCAGAAGATGCAGCACAGGTTCTTCCATCCGCACGACCTGCTCGCCGCCGCGCTGGCGCATCCGGCGAAGTTCGCGCCGGGCGCCAAGTGGGAGTACAGCAACACCAATTACCTGCTGGCGGGCCTGCTGATCGAGCGGGTGACGGAGCGCCCCGTGCAGGAGGAGATCACCCGACGCGTGATCAGGAGGGCGGGACTGCGCCACACCTACTGGCCGCAGCCGGGCGACCAGTCCATCAAGGGCCCCCACCCCCACGGATACGCGATCGGCGACACCGAGAAGGGGAACGTCGTCGACGCGACCGAGATGGACCCCTCCTGGGGCGGCGCCGCGGGTCAGATGATCTCGACCCCGAGCGATCTGGCGAAGTTCGCCCGGGCGCTCGTCGACGGCAGGCTGCTCCCCCGCGAACAGCTCGCCGAGATGCGCAGGACCGTCGAAGCCCCGGTGTTCCCGGGGTGGCGGTACGGGCTCGGCGTCATCAGTGTCCCGCTGAGCTGCGGTGGCGTGTACTGGGGACACGGCGGTGACATCGAAGGATACGAGACCCGCGGGGGCGCCACGGACGACGGGCGTGCCGTCGGACTCGCCGTGACGGCGCTGCCGGGCACCTTCGGCGACGCCGAGAAGGGCGCCAAGGCGGTCGTGTCGGCCGTGGACACCGCGTTCTGCACGTGACGTGAGAGCCCTCGGCCGGCGCCCCGCACCCGACCGTTCTCGTACGTTCCCGTGCGACGCGCCGGCGCGGGCCCACGGCCACGTCGGTCAGACCCGCTCCAGCGGCTGGTGCGGCCCGCTGGGAAGCTCCACTGTGATCGTGTCGCCCGGACGCACCGTTCCACCCTCCTTCACGATGCTCACGATTCCGGCCTCGCGTACGATGTTCCCGGCCTCGTCGCGGCCGACGACCTGCTTCAGCAACCCGTTCTGGAAGGTGTCGATCTGCAGGCAGGGATTGCGCAGGCCGGTCACCTCCAGCACCGCCTCGTCGCCGATGCGCAGCAGCGTGCCGGCTGGCCGGCCGGCCGAGCAGCTCGATGCCCCGGGTGGTGATGTTCTCGCCGAGGTCACCGGGCGCCACCTTGAATCCCTCCGCACCGACCTCGGCGAAGAGCTCTTCGTGGATGAGCTGGACCTGGCGCAGGTTCGGCTGGGTGGGGTCCTGGGCGACGCGTGAACGGTGCTTGACCGTCACGCCGGCATGGACGTCGCCCTCCACGCCGAGCCCGGCGAGCAGCGTGATGCTGTCCCGGGTCGGCTTGGTGAACGAGTACTCGCCGTTGCTGCTGACTGCCGTCACTGTCCCGCTCATCCTCGGAGTCCTCCCCTCGGTGACAATGAACCAGCCACGACCCCGACTCTCGAGCCTCAGCGCGCAGCAGCCCCGGTCGATCGCGGGTGAGGCCGCTACCACATCAATGCCGGGTGCGGTGGCGGTGGAGGTCCACAGCCGCGTCGAGGATGCGGTCGATGTCTGCGGCGATGCCGACATCCGTGTTGCTGAGGTACCGCACGATCGCCGCGCCCGCCCATGACACGGCTGGCGGAGGTACGGGGATCGTCTGGAAGAGCGGCGGCACTCCGTCCGCGAGGCCGCGGCGAAGGCGCCGCTCGGCAACCCGCTCACCGCGCTGCCGCTGATCGCGTGGTACAAGCACCACGACGACGACGCAGGGGCGGCCGGCTTCCGAGCGGCACACCTGGTCGCCCTGGTGTCAGAGACCCGCCCGCGCCAGCAACACCGGCAGGGCTTCCGGCTTGACCTTCTGCACCGACCGCACTTGCCCCAGCGCCAGTTCGTCACGGCCCACCGGGTCGCGGTACAGCGCCTTCGTCGCCTCGGGCAGCAAGGACACCGCGACCAGGTAGGAGTTGGCGGGGTCGTCGGGGTCCTCGCAGGGCTCCTCGTCGACCTCGGCCACCGCCGCGACGGCCGACTCCGGGTGGGTGAAGTAGAACCAGAGGCGGTCACCCGGCCGCATGCGATTGCGGCGGCTGAGCCAGAACTCCAGCTCCGGCTCCTCCTCGGCGAGTTGGCGCATCGTCTCCTTGTCGGACGGCTCCCCGTCCAGCGTGTCCTTGAGCGGATTGAGGATGTAGATCCAGTCCGCCATGAAATCCCTCTCGGTCAGGACCACTCGGCCCGCAAAAAGACACGTCGGTGCAGCCCCTCATGGTGCCAGGCCGCGGGGAAGAGGGGTACGTATTTTCGAGAACCACACCGCGAGACCGTCAGCCGTCGACCCCCAACGCCCCCAGCAACATCGGCAGCGAGGCGTGCAACTCCCGTTCCCAGTACGCCCACCCGTGCGTCCCCGGACCGTAGAAGTTGGTGGTCAGGTGCCTGGCCCCCACCCGGCGCAGCTCCTCCGCCAGTGCGTGGTTCTGGCGGTTGAAGTCGGCCTCCAGGGCGTCCGTGCGGCCCGGTGGGTCCAGGGGGCCCGCGGTGCCGTCGCCGCAGGACAGGTACACCGGGATGGAGCGGAGGCGCTTCGCGAGGTGGAAGGGGTCGTGGGACTGCCATATGCGGCGTTGGGCGACCGGGTCTCCCCAGACGCGCAGCGGATCGTTGCCCTGGCCGGCGAAGAAGCCCAGGATGCGGTCGACGGACTCGTCGTTCAGGAGGGGGTGCGCGGAGCCGGAGTAGGCCGCTGCCGCCTTGAACATGCCGGGGTGTCGGGCGGCGTAGAGGAGGGCGCCCTGGCCGCCCATCGACAGGCCGGCCACGACACGGTTGCTGCCGGCGCCCCAGTCACGTTCCAGGAGGCGGCGCAGCTCCACCGTGTGGAAGGTCTCCCAAGCGGGGTCGCCGCCCCGGCCGTGGTTCCACCAGTCGCTGTACCAGCCGTTCCAGCCGGCCTCGGGCATGACGACGAGGACGTCGCGCAGGCTCTCGGTCCGCGCGACGTCGGTCATCGCGGTCCACGAGGTGTAGTCGCCGCAGCAGCCGTGGAGCAGCCAGAGGGTCGGCCAGTGCTGTCGGCGTCGGTCGTCCGGGTTCCAGCCGTCCGGGGTGAGCAGGCGGACGTTGACCGTGCGGCCTCCCAGGGCCGTCGACCGTACCGACAGGTCGACCTGCCGGTCCGCGACCTGGGTGACGGCGACGACTTCGGCGCCGGGACGGGGGGTGCCCGTCTTCCCCGTGGCCAGGGCCGGGGCGGTCGGAGTGAGGGTGGCGAGCAGTACGGACAGGACGAGCAGGACTCGGGCTCGTAGGGTCAGAGCGGTGGGCACGTTCGCGAACACGGCGGCTCCCTGGGGTGGGTTGCTGTTCGTCGCGCGGTGGTGCGGGTCGTCGTACGTCAGTGGGTGGCAGGCGCGGGTGGTCGGTGATCGTGCCTGCGGCCGTCGTCCCGTCGAGTGCCGGGGCATCGGTGCGTCCTCGGCCGACTTCGAGGGGGCGGGGGCGGCTGTGAGGAGGTCTGGGCGGGCGGGGCGCCCCCGGTGGTGAGGACGCCGAGTACGGCACTCGCGGCACACCGTCTCTTCTTCATCCGCCCCGCCCCGTGCCGACCATGGACAACCGTCAACCCACGCTGCGCACCAGTATCGGCCGGTTCTCGCACACGTCAACAACTCCCCGTGGAGTGGGGCCGGTTCGGCTCAGGGGACCCGGGCCACGCCGACGTAGAAGCCGCTGCGTTCCCGCACCGGTGCCGGATCCTCCTGGTACCACTCGGTGGCGAACACCAGGCCGGGTGCGACGAGTTCCAGTCCTTCGAAGAAGGGCTCGACCTCGCTCCGGGTACGCATCCTCAGCGGAATCGCACCCTTCTTGTACGCGGCCTCGGTCTCCTGCTTCAGCTCCGGGTGCTGATCGGCCGTCCCGTGCGACAGCAGCAGGAAGCTGCCGGAAGGGAGCGCTCCGACCAGGGTGCGGACGACACCGTACGGGTCCTCGTCGTCGGGCAGGAAGTGCAGGAGTGCGATCAGCGACAGCGCCACGGGCCGGTCCAGGTCCAGCAGTTCACGGGCCCGCTCGAGGATGATGGCGGGCTGCCGCACGTCCGCGTGGAGGAAGTCGGTGGCGCCCTCCGGGGTGCTGGTCAGCAGCGCTTCCGCGTGCCGCAGGACGATCGGGTCGTTGTCCACGTAGACGATGCGGGCGCTCGGCGTGATCGCCTGCACGATCTGGTGCAGGTTGGGTTCGGTGGGAATGCCGGTGCCGATGTCGAGGTACTGGTCGACACCGCTCTTCGCCAGCCAGGCGGCGGCGCGATGCATGAACGCCCGGTTCCGCGCCGCGTTGCCCCGCGCCTCTTCGGGCAGCGTCTCCCCGACCTGCTGGTCGACGGGATAGTTGTCCTTTCCGCCGAGGAGCCAGTCGTAGACGCGCGCGGGGTGGGGTTTGCTGGTGTCGATGCGGGGTCTGGGCATACCGGCAGTCACAGGACGTTCCTCCGTAAACGGGACCACGGGCAACTGAGTTCGCGGCCGGGCGTGGGCACGGCGCGTCGCCTGCCGGCGGAACCCGCACCACGGGCCGGTGCCGCGAGCCTATCCGGCCCGGTCGCGGGCCGGACCGGCGAGGCCGCCCGGCGAGCGGCACACGGGCGGGCGGAGGCAGGAGGGCAGCGGCGTTGTCGGTGGTCGGCCCGACCGGACGTCCGCCGTCGTGCCAAGATGATGTCCCGACAGTCACTCGCCACGCTTTTTCCGTGGGTGGCCCGCGAGTTGAGGACGGAGTCAGGCAGCATGACC
Source organism: Streptomyces sp. AC627_RSS907 (assembly GCF_019049165.1). Classification (NCBI taxonomy): domain Bacteria; kingdom Bacillati; phylum Actinomycetota; class Actinomycetes; order Kitasatosporales; family Streptomycetaceae; genus Streptomyces; species Streptomyces sp. AC627_RSS907. The sequence goes on along the minus strand of NZ_JAGMUE010000055.1, from coordinate 1,107 downwards.
TCCCTGAGCGGCGGCGAGAGCACCGCCCACCCCTACCGGATCGACACGAGCAAGCCCCACCCGGCCCGCATGTACGACTACTTCCTGGGCGGGAAGGACAACTACGAGGTCGATCAGAAGGCCGCCGAGCAGTTCATGAAGGCGGCCCCCGAGGTACGGGCGGGCGTCCTCGCCAACCGGCACTTCATGCACCGCGCGGTCCGGCACGTGGTCGCCGAGGGCGGCGTCCGCCAGATCCTCGACGTGGGCACGGGCCTGCCCACGGAACCCAACGTGCACCAGGTCGCGCGGGCACTCGCACCGGAGACACGGGTCGCCTACGTCGACAACGATCCCATCGTCAGCACCCACTCCATGGCCCTGTCGGACGACCCCGGCACCTCGGTCGTCCTGGCTGACCTTCGCGACCCCCGCGCGATCCTCGACCACCCGGAGGTGCGCGCGGTCATCGACTTCGACCGGCCGGTGGCGCTTCTGCTGGTGGCCGTCGTGCACTTCGTCTCCGACGCGGAGGACCCGTACGGCATCGTCACCACCCTGCGCGACGCGCTGCCCGTCGGCTCCTACCTGGTGCTGTCGCACGCCACGGGTGACGTCCACGAGGACCGGCGCGAGGGCGCGGCGGCCGTCTACGACAACGCCACCGCGTCCCTGCATCTGCGCCCGCACGCCAGGGTCCTCGACCTCTTCGGCGACTTCGCGCTGGTCGAGCCCGGCCTGGTCCGGGTCACCGACTGGCGCCCCGACGAGACGCCGCGGCCCGACGCCCCGCCGATCGGCATCTACGGCGGAGTGGCCAGGAAGAACGCCTGACCGGCCCCGGCCCGCCCCGGTCGGGCCCGCGCGGGTCCGTCGGCGTCGCGGTCCTGTCCCTCGCCGCGTTTCCTCGCCCGCGGTGGCCACCGCGCGCCGGTCGGATCCCCCGCGCCGGTGCCGGCGTGGCGGACGGCGCTGGGTGGCAGGGCGGCGGGTCGGGCGGGGCAGTGGGTAGGCGGGGCGGCGGGTCGGGGCAGTGGGTAGGCGGGGTAGGGCGGGGGCGCGTGATCGCCGGGGCGGCACGGGGGCGCTCGCGCGCCGGGAGCCTCGGCCGTGCCGTCGACATGGAGT